>CAYNCR010000213.1:0-5360 GCA_964395575.1 uncultured Desulfohalobiaceae bacterium | reverse complement strand
TGAATAGTGTTGCGGGAGCTATCCCCGGCAGGAGCTGGCCCCGCTCCGAACACCGTCTTCCTCTCCCCGCAGACGCCCCAGAAAATCGCGCAGGATACGCTCGTGGTCGAAGGCCATTTCCGGCAGCTCCCGCAGGTCAAAAACCTGGACGTCTCCGGCGTCGTCTCCGGCACGCAGCAGGGAGGAATCCTCCAACTCCGCGGTAAACGCAATGCTCAGGGTGTGTTTGCGGGGATCGCGCTCAGGATGGGAATACACACCCAGAAGGCCTTCCAGCTCCACATCCGCGCCCACCTCTTCCCATAACTCGCGGCGCGCGGCCTGTTCCACGCTCTCGCCCTCGTCCACGAATCCTCCGGGCAGAGCCCAACCGGAGGGCGGATTCCTTCTCCGGATGAGCGCCACTCCGCTCTCACCGACACGCAGCACCACGTCCACCGTGGGAGTGGGGTTGGCGTAGGAGGTGAAGGCAACTTCCTCGCCACAGGAAGGGCAGGAGCGATACTCCGTACGCTTGGTCATAGGCCTCTCGTCCTGTTTGACCCTGAGTCGAATGCCATTTATCCATTTCCCCATGCGCCTAGCACAGAAGATCGTACTCGTCCACAAAGGGGCAATCGGGGATTTTCTGCAGACATGGCCCTCCATTCTCGCCCTGACCCGGGAGCTTGGGAACCGGGAATTCTTCTGGGCCGGAAGGGAGGCCTACACCCTGTGGACCTCCCCGCTGGGTATCCGGGACACGCCCCGCCTGCGACAGGCTGTAGACGGGCTCTACGGAGCGCGGACGGTCCCGCGGGCCCTGGAGGACTGCCAGGTCATCTGGTTCGGGTTGCGGACTCCCCCGACGGACTCGGAGATGCCGGGATTTTGGTTCGTGCCCATGCTGGATGAGGAGAGTGATACACCTCCGCGCCAGATCTGCAAAAACGGCCTGAGGGCGAGGGGATTGAATCCCGACCATGACTGGCGGGAGGCATGGCTGGAATGCTTCGCCCCCCGTGGCATGCCGCACCACAGGGAACGCGTGCTCATTTTTCCGGGTGGCGGCCACCCCGCCAAATGCTGGCCCATGGAGAACTATCTCCAGATAGCCGAGTGGCTGAGCGAACTGGAATACAGTGTGGTCTTCGTGCTCGGCCCCGCCGAGATGGAGCGGGGAGTGCGGGTTCCCGGCTTCGATACGGTCTGTCCCGCGGATCTGGGAGAGTTGCAGGAGTGGATAATGTCCTCAGGCTTCATCCTGGGCAACGACAGCGGCCCCCTCCATCTGGCCGGATTCTGCCAAGTACCGGGGCTGGCTCTCTTCGGCCCCTCTCCGGCAAAGCAATGGGGGCCGGCCCATATTGCGACCATTTCTGGAAGCGCTTCCTGCCGTCCCTGCACCCGTATGGGCGTCATCCATTGCCGGAACCCGGTCTGCCTGAGCAGTCTCTCCCCGGAACGGGTCTGGGCGACCCTGCAGCCGCAGCTGCCCGGATCGGAAGGGGCACGGAACCGATCCGCCGAGGCGCAGGGAGCCGACAGCTTCGGTTAATTCCGCATCGTATCGGGCTCCACCTTGATCCCAGCCTCCCGTAGCCGGCTCGCCGGGATCGCTCCCTCACGCACCATCAGGACCCTGTCCCGATCCAGGGGACGAACCACTGTGGACGGCAATCTGAACTGATCGGAGCAGGGACGTTTGAGCACCCAATCCGCCTGCCGGGTCAGTTCCTGCTCGAGGGAATCGCTGCAGGACACTGCCGGTCGCCCGGATGTGTTCGCGCTGGTGGCCAGCAGAGGTGTCCCGCTCATGCGACACAGAGCTTGCGCGTCGGGATGGGGGGTCCAGCGCAGGCTGATGAGGCCCTCGGAATTGGTCAAACGGGGGGGAAGATCCTTCTGCGCGGGAACGAGAATAGAGAGCGGCCCGGGCCAAAAGGCCTCCATGAGACGGGTCGCGTCGCCCTCCTCAACTGCCGCGACCTGGGAGAGCTGATCCCGCGAGCCGACGATCACCGGAAAGGGTTTGGTCTCATCGCGATGCTTGAACCGGGCCACTCGCTCCACGGCGCTCTCGGAGCGGATGGCACACCCCATGGCATAGAGGGTCTCCGTGGGATAGATTACCACCCCGCCCCGCTCGATGACCTTAACCGCCTTATTGAGCATATCTCACGCTCCGCGACATCGTGTGCCTTTTTCCGTGCTCTAGCCGAGGGGATAGCGCTCGATTTCCTTATACATCGGACCGGACGGAGTCAGGGTGCTTTGCCACAGGACAAAGGAATCCACGTCGATTTCGGGCCACTCCGCGGCCTGCAAAAAGCGCTGGAGTGCTTTCCAGTCGTCCCGGGCACCCTTCTTGACGCGCCCCAGTGTCAGATGGCCGGTAAAGGGCTTGTCCCGCTCCGGATACCCCACATGGGTAAGGGCTCCCTCGATATCTCCGGCAAGGGCGGAGCTCGCCTCGCCCCCCTTTCTCAAGCCAACCCAGATCACACGCGGGGGCTTACCAGGTGGAAAAAAGCCACCCCCACCGGCCTGCAGGACAAATCGCGACCGTTTTACCCTCGCCAGAGCATTCCGTATAACAGACAGACTCCCGTCATCGACCTCGCCCAGAAAATACAGGGTGAGATGCCAGTTCCCGCGCTTGGTCCAGTTGATCTTCGAGGCCAGCTTTTCCCCCCACTGCTCCGCGATCCGCTCCAAACCCTCTTGATAGGATTCGGGCAGGGGGATTCCCACAAAACATCGTGTGCCCATACGCTTTCGAAAGCCTCGGATTTGCCTTTTCCGGAAAGAGCAGGTAGATTCATTTCTTGTCGGACAAAGCGACAGACAGCCTTAGCAGGGCGATGTGAGCCCTGAAACGGTATATATTGCCTCTATCCCTGAAAGGACAGAATCTGAAAGCCGAAAGCTCGCGACAGTGGCACTGGGTTCGGGGCCGAGCGCGAGCTCCGTCCCCGTATCAATCGATATCTCGAACTATTCAAGGACTTCCAGAGGAAAAGGGGCATGCTCCAAGAGACCGCGCAGTGGATCGTGGACGCAATCGGCCAGATCAGCTATCTGGGCGTTGCCGCACTCATGTTTCTGGAGTCCTCGCTTTTCCCCTTCCCCAGCGAGATCGTGGTCCCTCCGGCCGGTTACCTCGCGGCTCAAGAAACCATGGATCTCTGGCTGGTTATCCTCGCCGGGGCCGGCGGCAGTCTTCTGGGCGGCCTGTTCAACTACTGGCTGGCCCTGGCCGTGGGGAGACCCTTTTTGCTTCGCTACGGCCGCTATCTTTTCATCAGCCCCAAATCCCTGCACCGCGCAGAGGTCTTCTTCGACCGGCACGGGCATATCAGCACCTTCATCGCCAGGCTCCTGCCCGGTGTGCGGCAGTACATTTCCCTGCCCGCGGGCCTGGGCCGAATGGACCTCTTCCTCTTTTCCCTGTTCACCGCCCTCGGAGCGGGCTGCTGGGTGGCCGTGCTCGCCCTGCTGGGGTTCTGGTTCGGCCAGAATCCTGATCTCGTCTCGACCTACCTGCGGGATGCGACTCTGGTGGCGATCGGTTTCTGCATTCTCCTCGCCGCAGCCTATCTCTTGTTCCTCAGGCGCAAAAAGACCTCAGACAGCGGCCAGGGCGAGGAATAGGCCGGCCTCGAGCACCTCGTTCAGCGCCCCGAGCGTATCACCTGTTATACAGCCGATCCTTCGGGAGTAAAACCACAGGATCAAGGATGTGAGCCCAGCAAAAGCGAGGTTCAGGACCAGGGCGCCCCACCCCAGAAAAAGGGAACAGGCCACAAGGAGACCGAGCCCCCAAAAGGAGCGCCACCCCGGGGGCATGCGGCAGAAATCGCTGCCGAGTCCTTCCGGCCTGCCGTAGGGCAAATAACGCATGGCCAGCAGCAGGCCGCTCCGGGAATAGCCTGGTATCAGGATCAGGGCCAGCCATCTGCCCTGCTCCAGGCCCAGAATGCCGCCCCATTTGATACCCAGGACCGCAACAACGGTGACCAGCCCCATGACCCCGACACGGGTATCCTTCATGATGTCCAGGATCTCGTCCCGGCTGCGGTGGCTGAAGAGCCCGTCGGCGGCGTCCCCGAGCCCGTCCAGATGCAGGGCCCCGGTGAGCAGGATTAAAAGCACCACATCCAGCCAGGCTGCCACTGGAGGAGACCAGAGGCCAAGGAAGACTCCGTCCGCAAGGGCCAGAAGAACGCCCAATACGATTCCGACCAGGGGAAAATACGGGCCCAGTCCTGCCGCATCGAAGGCTTTTCCACTCCCCCGCCCCAGAGGGAGGGCGGTCATGAATCGCAGGGCTCCCAGAACACGGCTCATATCCCGCCCTTGATCCCCACGGGCAGTCCGGCGACCATCCAGACCACATGATCGGACAACTCGGCCACCCTTTGATTCAGCACTCCGAGCAGATCCCGAAAGCTCCGGCTCATTGCGTCCCCGGGCACAATCCCGCAGCCCACCTCATTGGAAACCAGCCACACCGGTGCCTCTACCTCCTCCAGGACGCGGCAGAGGGCGTCGAAGCGGTTGTGGCACTCCGATTCGCCCAGATCCTGTCCCAGGAGGTTGGTCACCCACATGCCCAGGCAGTCCACCAAGAGGACGGAATCCTTTCCGGCCTGGAGGCGAACGGCCTCTGCGAGCTCAAGCTGGGCCTCCACAGTGCGCCACTTGGGGCCGCGCTCCCGGCGGTGGCGATCGATCCGCAACTCCATTTCCTCATCACAGGGGGCGCAGGTTGCCAGAAAAACCTTGTCCGGCTCCCCTGCCTGGAGAACCTTGTTCTGGGCATAGCCGCTTTTCCCGCTCTTGCATCCTCCGAGTACGAAGCCGACTTCAGGCACGTGCATCTCCCTTAACCGGGACCTCCTCAACAGGTCAGATGAAATGCGGCACAGACGCGATCACCTTGCTTGACAGCGGTGTTGAGCTCTTTTACGGCCTCTTTCGTAGGCTTCTCCAGGAGCCGGATTTCCTCCTGCTCAAGCTCGCCGCGCAGCTCCGGACTCGCCTTCATCTGTCCCGGATCGCCCATTCCCAGGATAAGGAGCTCCGGTCCTTGCCCGAGGATGTCCCGAACATCCCCGGGATCGACGCGGTGTCCGCTCCCGCGCCACCAGGGATGGACAATTTCCCCGTCGACCAGGATCTTCACATCCTGCCTGTAGGTTGTCCCCTTGATGACAATTTCGCCGAAGCGGAAGCCCTCGATCATGCTTCCCCTCCCAGTATCCTGTCCCGTTTTCCCGTTCGCCCGGGGGAGAAGATATACACCCCTCATTCCCGGGCCGCACCGGGCACAACGAAACATGAAAATGTCGCGAGGCGAAGGCGGGTGGACGCTGAAG
>CAYNCR010000212.1:0-5363 GCA_964395575.1 uncultured Desulfohalobiaceae bacterium | reverse complement strand
GATTCAAAATACCCCGTGTCGGCTTACCATGATTAGTGGGATGGTGAATAGTTACCCGGATCGTAACTATTCACCAATCACCTTTCCCTCATTCATTTGACGCCCCCGTTGTGTCCGGAATCCGTGTTCTATCTGTTACATACACTGTCACGACCCAGATGTTTCGTATGAAATATGCGCTCAATAGGCGCAGGGCACTCACTTCCCTTCCAGCTGTTCCCGCACCAGCTCCGCCAGTGATTTCTCCTCCAGATCCAGCCCGGTCCAGATCCGGAACTGTTCCCTCGCCTGATTCACGAACATGGAAAGACCGCTGATCGTGCGGCATCCGGCTTTTTCGGAAGCGCGCAGCAACCTGGTTTGAACCGGGTTGTATACGAGATCGTACACAAGGGGAAAGCGTTCCGGAGTGGGAGTGAGCGGCAGGGTTTCCTCGGCCTTACCCTTCATGCCCAGCGGTGTCGCGTTCACCAAAATATCAGCGGACCTGGCCTCCATTTTGTCCCAGGAGATGGCCTCGATGCCCTGTGACTTTGCCAGGTCCCTTGCCTTGCCTGCATTCCTTGCGGCCACCACGACATCAGTAACTCCCAGTTGCCGCAGCCCATGGATGCAGGCCAAAGTTCCCCCTCCCGCTCCCAGAATAAGCGCGGAACGGATAGTCTCCTCGCGTTCGAGCAGGGGAGCGAGGAAACCGGCTACGTCCGTGTTTTCCGCCCATAGCTCCCCGTTTTGCCAAAACAAAGTATTCACCGAGCCCACGTTCAACGCAGTGTCGCTCAGGCGATCCACATAGGGCACAATATTTTGCTTGTGGGGAATGGTAATGCTCGCACCGGCAATGGGGAGCGTTCTGAAGGCGACCACGAAATGGGGCAGATGGTCGGGATCGACCTCCCAGGCCATATAGGAAGAGGGAAGATCGTGGCGGGCAAAACCCCAATTATGGATCAGGGGGCTCAGGGATTGGCTCAGGGGATGACCCACTACGCCGAAAAGGCGTCTTTCTCCTGCGCTACCGGACATGATCCTGTCTCCGTTCAGGCCAGTTCGCGCACCTGCTCGGCTCCGGCGTCCATGGCCCGGTGGTTGGCCTGGATGATCCCGGGATCCGATTTTCCGAGCACATCGGCAAGTCCCTGCTTCACCCGGTCCAGGTTCAGGATGCCCGTGGCCTCGACCCAGGCGCCCAGGACCACCATGTTCGCCATCTTGGGATTGCCCAGATCATTGGCCAGATCGTTTGCCGACACGGGAAAGATTCCACTCTCGGCCTCCTGGAGAAGGGAGCGGGGGATGACGGATGTATTAACGATCTGGACACCGCCCTCCTTGAGTCTGGGCTGGAACTTCTCCAGGGAGGGCTGGTTCATGATGATCAGGCTTTCGGGGTAGGTGACCAGGGGGGAGCCGATTTCATTTTCGGAAATCACCACGGTGCAGTTGGCGGTCCCTCCGCGCATTTCCACCCCGTACACCGGCATGTAGGTCACCTGGAGCCCGTCCTGCATGGCCGCGTAGGCGAGCATGTTGCCCACGAGGAGAACCCCCTGGCCTCCGAATCCCGCAATGATCACGTCCGTGTACAGTGCCATGTATGTTCTCGCTGCGCGTTTTTTTCGAGCTTGGTCCAGATTCTCGGACTTGCCCGTGCTGTTGATGAACCACTATCTGGACGCTAGTCCACCTGGTCCTTGAATACACCCAGGGGAAAGCGCTGGACCAGGGTCGAGCCCACGTGCTCGTTGGCCTGAAGGGGAGTCATTTTCCAGTTCGTGGGGCAGGCTGAGAGGAACTCGATGAAGCTGAACCCCTGTTGTCGGCTCTGGGCTTCATAGGCCTTTTGCAGGGCCTTCTTCCCCTTTTTGATGTTCTTGACGGTATTCACCGCGACCCTGGCGGAATAGGCAGTGCCTTCCAGCGAAGCGATGAGCTCGCTCATGTTCAGCGGCGCCCCGTCCGTGTTCATGCTCCTGCCCCCGGGGCTCGTGGTGGTGGTCTGGCCCACAAGCGTGGTCGGTGCCATCTGCCCGCCGGTCATCCCGAACACCGTGTTGTTCACAAAGATGATGGTCACGTTCTCGCCCCTGTTGGCACAGTGCATGATCTCCGAGAAGCCGATGGCCGCGAGGTCGCCGTCGCCCTGGTACCCGAAGACGAAACAGTCCGGCCTGGCCCGCTTGACCCCTGTGGCCACCGCGGGCGCCCTTCCGTGCGGGGCTTCCACAGCGTCGACATCGATATAGTTGTAGATGAACACGGAGCACCCCACGGCGCCTACGCAAATCGTCGACTCGCCCACTCCGTTCTTGTCCAGGCATTCACCCATCAGACGGTGAATGATCCCGTGATGGCAACCCGGACAGAAATGCAGGCTCGCCTCGTTCATGGTTTGGGGCAGAGAAAACGCCACACGTTCGTCGGCTTGTGGCTGAGTGGACATGGTCTGCTCCCTGTATGCAGTTTTGGCTTAGTTGATGGGTTGATCCCACAGGTCCAGAATGGGCTGGATGAAGTCCTCGGGATTGGGCAGCTTGCCGGCACGGACGCCGTAAAACGCTGAGTCCGCAACATTGCGCGTGGCCAGCCTAACATCGTCCACCATCTGGCCGTTGTTGTTTTCGATGGTGATCAGCTTGTTGCTCACGGCCAGCTCCCGCAGCCTTTCTTCGGGAAAGGGGAAGAGGGTAACGGGCCGGAACAGGCCCACGCGATAGCCCTTGGCCCTGAGCTCGCGCACGGTGCTCTTGGCGATGCGGCCCACAGAGCCGTAGGCCACCACCAACACCTCGCTGTCCTCGGTGGCGAATTCCTCCCAGTCCAGATCCCTTTTCATGTTCTCGTATTTATCCAGCAGCCGCTGGTTGTGATCTGCAAGAGCCCCTTCGCCCAGATACAGGGACTTGATTAGCCGGCTGGAACGACCCTTCGCTCCGCCCAAGGCCCATTCCTGGGCCTCCTGGTCCGTGTTCGCCACGGGGAACCATTCCCGCAGGGGCTCCTTCATCTGTCCCAGAATGGCATCACCCAGGATGACCACGGGATTGCGGTAGGAAAAGGCGAGATCGAAAGCCCGTATGGTCAGGTCATAGGCTTCCTGACAGGTGGACGGGGCCAGGACCAGAGTCCGGTAGTCGCCATGGCCGCCTCCGCGCGTGGCCTGGTAGTAATCCCCCTGCGAGGGATCGATGCTTCCCAGCCCCGGTCCTCCGCGAACCATATTCACGATGACTGCAGGGAGCTCGCTCCCGGCCATATAGGAGATCCCTTCCTGCTTGAGTGAGATCCCCGGACTGGAGGATGAGGTCATGGCCCGCTTGCCGCAGGCGGCCGCTCCCAGAAGCATGTTCACAGCGGCGATTTCGCTTTCAGCCTGGATGAATTCGCCCCCCTGCTCCACGAGGTGCCTGGACAGATATTCCGGGATGTCGCTCTGGGGCGTGATGGGATAGGCGAAGTAGCATTGACACCCCGCCGCCAGAGCGCCCTTGGCGATGGCCTCGTTGCCCTTGATCAGCGATACGTTTTCCGGTTGCGAGCTCATGTGGAGGGCTCCTTGGCGCCTTTTCTGCTTTTGAAGACGGTGATTGCGTAGTCTGGGCAAATTTCAGCGCAAAAGGCGCACCCTGTGCAGCCATCCTCCTGGATGGACTCAACCACCTTGAATCCGCTGGCATTGAGCCGCTTTGACTGCTGCAGCAGCTCTTCCGGACACACGGTGGTGCACAGAAGGCACCCCTTGCACCGATCCTCGTGCAGAACAATTCGGGACATAGTATCACCTCGAAACATGTGCTGTGCCGTCATGGGGAGGCACAACAAGGATTGTCTTTTCCTGGCCGTGTTCCCACAGGAACACGCAATATCGTTGTCGCCTCGACTCGTCGGAGCGGGCCCGTGGAGGTGGATGCCCGAGCGCAGGTCCGGACTGAGCAAAGGAGAGCGGTCTCAAAGGATGAGCATTGCGTCACCGTAGGAGTAAAATCTATAGCCTTCCTGTATAGCATTTTTGTACGCCCGGAGCAATTGTTCTCTCCCCGCGAAGGCGCTCACGAGGAGTATCAGGGAAGAGTCCGGAAGATGAAAGTTGGTGATCATGTGATCCACACATCGGAAACGGTATCCGGGATAAATGTAGAGATCGCTCCACCCGTGCCATGGAGAAACGGTCCCGTCGGAATGGGCCGCCGTCTCCAGAGCTCGGGTGCTGGTCGTTCCCAGTGCGGCCACCGGCCTTCCCTCGCTCCTGGCCCTGTTGACCCGTTCCGCTGTCTCCTCGGGAACCTCCATGTATTCGGCGTGTATTCGGTGCTCCCGGATGTCCCGCTCCCGCAGAGGGCTGAAAGTGCCGTAGCCCACGTGGAGGCTGATCTCCGTCCAAAGGATGTTTTTGCGCCTCAGGCTCTCGAAGGTCTCGCTGGAAAAGTGCAGCCCGGCAGTTGGGGATGCCGTCGAACCCTTCTTCACTTCTTGGGCGAATACCGTCTGGTATCGATCGCGGTCCACGGGCTCTCCGGATCGATTGATGTAGGGAGGCAGTGGGATGTCCCCCACGCGCTCCAGGATTTCGGCCAAATCTCCTGTCCAGAGGAGATCCCCCTCCACGTGGCCATATTCTCCCCTGTCTCGCACCCGGAACTCGAGATCCCCTTCGAATTGGAGACGTTCGTCGTGGCGCACGCGTTTGCTGGGTCGCAGCACGCCGGTTGCATAAGCCCCTTTCCAGCCCTTTTCAATCTTTTCCGTCTGCAGGAGCGGAAGGGGTGTGGTCAGCAAGAGCTCCACTCTGCCCCCGGTCCGGGGCTTGTGCCCGTAAAGCCTGGCCGGGAAGACCTTGCTGTTGTTGGCCACCAGACAGGTTCCTTCCGGAAGGAAGTCCGCTATATGACCAAACCGGGTATGGGTGAGCACACCGCTTTCGCGCCGCAGGACCAGAAGCCTCGAGTCCTCCCGCGCCTGGGCGGGATACTGGGCGATCTGGGACTGGGGCACCTCCAGGTGGTAGCTTCGTATGTCGAAGTCCGGGGAATAATCCGCCATTGTGCCGTCCGGTGCGTGTTTTCCGCCCCTCACTGTGCCTGGTCCTTGAGGGAAGAAATATTCCTCGTATGCTGCAGTAATCCGGAAAAGCTCCCTTTCTCATCCCTTTCAGTTTTTGTAAACTGTCCTTGCAATGTTTACAAACGGCCCCGCCTGGATATATACTTAGCACGCTTTTCCGTCTGGAAAGGAAGCTATGGGGTAACGGTCACCACTCCACTGATCATTTTTGTATGAAAATGTTTCCAATAGCTTGAATTATATGGAAATACAGCGCGGGAAGCCGGGGATGTGCGCTGAAGCCGTGTTTCATAAACGTGCGA
>CAYNCR010000211.1:443-5404 GCA_964395575.1 uncultured Desulfohalobiaceae bacterium | reverse complement strand
GTGATGCTGCCCGCGCTCCGGGAGATCATCGATGCCTATACCCGGGGAACCAGACACGCCATTCACATGGACGGGGATTACCTGATCCAGGCAGGGACAGCCGGGGTGCAGCTCACCTGGATGGACGCCAAGGTAGGGGATTGGGTGGTCACTCCCAGGCAGGGCAAGGCTGTGGAGATCAATGCCCTGTGGTACAATGCCCTGCGCATACTTGCCGCATTCACGGCCCTGTCCGGCCGGACTGAGGAAAGCGGGTTTTATGAGCATCGAGCCGACTTGGTGCAAGAGAGCTTCAATCGTTTGTTCTGGCATCAGGACAGACAGTATCTCTGCGACGTCATCGACGGGGAATACCGGGACGCGGCCCTTCGGCCCAACCAGATATTCGCCCTGAGCCTGCCCTTCGGCCTGCTCTCCGCTGAGAAGGCCCAAAGCGTTTTGGCCGCGGTGGAAAAGCACCTGCTCACTCCGGTGGGATTGCGCAGCCTGAGCCCGGAGCATCCGAATTATAGCCCGCGCTATACAGGAGGCCCCTTAGAGCGGGACGGCAGCTACCATCAGGGCACTGTCTGGGCCTGGCTCCTGGGCCCCTACCTGAGGGCGGCGATGCGCTTCAAGAGCGAGGAGGGCACGGACAGGGCCCGGGAAATCCTGTCCTCCATGAGCAGGCATCTGAGGGAAGCTGGAGTGGGGAGCGTGTCGGAGATATTCGATGCGGAGCCGCCGCATTCTCCCAGGGGGTGCATCGCCCAGGCCTGGAGCGTTGCCGAGCTGCTCCGGGTGTGCAGGGCAATGAATACGCAAGCCGCTGATCAATATGATCTTGAATAACTCCATCGACAAGGAGCGAATATGGCCACCTATGACTACGATATCGCCGTAATCGGTGCCGGAGCCGCTGGATTGACCGTAACCTCCGGAGCCGCCCAGGCCGGGGCCAAAACCCTGCTCGTTGAAAGCGAGCCTGCCCTGGGCGGGGATTGCCTGCATTACGGCTGCGTGCCCAGCAAAACCCTGATCCGGACCGCTCAGGTCTATCAGCAGATGAAGAACGCGGCCAGCTACGGACTGCCCGAGGTGGCTGTTCCCCAGGTGGAGTTCAGGCAGGTACGGGAGCGCATCCAGCGGGTGATTGCGGACATCCAGCCCCACGACTCCCCGGAGCGCTTCTGCGAGCTCGGAGCGGAGGTCGAGTTCGGACGGGCCGAATTCACGGACGAGCATCAGGTGCGCATTCACAGCAGTAGCGGCGGCACCAGAAAGGTCTCAGCCAAGAACTTTGTCCTGGCCACGGGATCGTCCCCCGCTGTTCCGGGAGTGGAGGGACTGCAGCAGATCCCCTATCTGACCAACAGGGAGATCTTTTCCCTGGAGGAGCTGCCCTCCTCCCTGGTGATCCTCGGCGGCGGCCCCATCGCCGTGGAAATGGCCCAGGCCTTTGCGCGACTGGGCTCCAGAGTGCAGGTCATCCAGCGCAGCAAGCAAATCCTCTCCCGGGAGGATCCGGACCTGGCGGATCAGGTCCGGACCCTTCTGGAGCGGGAAGGGGTGATCTTTCATCTGGGCACTGAGTTCCTGCGAGTCCGGGATCTGGGCCGGCAGCGGGAAGTTGTCTTCAGGGACAGTGACGGACAGGAGACCTCGGCGCAAGGCGACGCCCTTCTCGTGGCCCTGGGGCGCAGCGCGAGCGTGGACGGACTGGGGCTGGAAAATGCCGGGGTGGAGTTCGACCGCAAGGGGATCCACGTGGACAACGGCCTGCACACGAGCCAGAGGCATATCTATGCCTGCGGCGACGCGACAGGGGCCTATCAGTTCACCCACGCCGCAGGATACGAGGGCGGGGTCGTGGTCACCAACGCCGTGTTCCACTTGCCCCGCAAAGCGGACTATACCTGGATGCCGGCCTGCACCTACACGGATCCGGAATTCGCCTCCCTGGGGCTCAATGAATCCCGGGCCCGGGAGCAGGGACTGGAGTACACGGTCTGGAGCGAGGCCTTTGCCGACAACGACCGCAGCCTGGCGGAAGAGGAGCGCGAAGGCCGGATCAAGCTCTTGCTGGACAAAAAGAGCAAGCCTCTAGGGGTGCAGATTGTCGGCCCCCATGCCGGAGAGCTGCTGTCGGAATGGGTCACCGTTCTCAACGCCCAGGTCAAGCTGTCCGGCATGGTCGGAGCGGTCCATCCCTATCCCACCCTGGCGGAAATCAACAAGAAGGTTGCCGGCAAGCACCTCAGTGAACGGATTTTTTCGGACCGGGTCCAAAAGACGCTGCGCTTCTTCTTCGGATTCAAGGGCCGGGCCTGCGGGGCGGTGTCGGAAGAGGACTGACTCTGGCAGCTGGCCGAGACCTCCCGCGCTTCTTCAGGGAAACCGCCAAGACGCGAAACCCTAAGAAGAAAAGAGATTATGATCATGAAGATATTCGGTTTGCTCGGTTTGACCCTGCTTCTGCTGACCCTGCCCACTCTGCTCCACGCCGCCCCGCAAGCGGATCTGTGGGACTACTGGACAGCGCACGATCCGGATTCCTCCATCAGCGTGGATCACAGCCCGTGGTCCGCCTTTCTGCAGCGCTATGTGAGGCAGGGTCCCAATGGGATCAACAGGGTCGACTACGGGGCGGTCACTGCCAAGGACCGCAACAGCCTGGACAGCTATCTAAAGCGTCTGACACGGACAAAGGTCAGGTCCATGTCCCGGGCCTCCCAGAAGCCCTTCTGGATCAACCTCTACAACGCCCTGACCGTACAGGTCATTCTGGATCACTATCCAGTGGATTCCATCCAGGACATCGACATCTCCCCGGGGTTCTTCTCCTCCGGACCCTGGGACAAAAAGCTGGTGACCATTGAAGGGAAAAAGCTCAGCCTCAACGACATCGAGCACCGTATTCTCCGGCCCATCTGGGAGGATCCCAGGATCCACTATGCGGTCAACTGTGCCTCAATAGGCTGTCCCAATCTGCAAACAGAGGCCTTCACCCCCGAAAACATCGAGGGCCTTCTGGACAAAGGAGCCAGGGAGTACGTCAACCATCCGCGAGGGGTGACCGTTGAAAACGGAAACCTGATTGTCTCCTCCATCTACGAGTGGTTCCAGGAAGATTTCGGAGGCAGTGAGGAGGGTGTGATCGATCACCTCAGGCGCTACGCCGGCCCCGAGCTCAGGAAGAAGCTCGAAGGCTTCAGCACCATTTACGACGACCGCTATGACTGGTCCCTGAACGATGTGCCCGAGGCGCGGCGCTGACGCCCCGCATTCTGTTCCCGGAAAAAGATAGCCCCGGCGTAATGGGAATAATTGATAATCCTGAGTCATCGAGTCCTCAAGCTCACGTGCCGCTGGAGTATGCCTTCGATCTCTGGAGAAGGAGCTCAATCAGGAGGGGCTGGAGGATCAGGCTGGCGGCGATGACCACAAAGGCCAGACATTGGAACTCCCCTTTGTAGGGGAAGCTTTCCGGAAGGGTGAGAATCAGGGCTGCCGAGACGGGGCCCCGGAGGCCGCTGAGCATGATGACGTTTTGCCACAGCAGGGACAGCCTCCTTCTCAGGATCCACAGGATGCCGAATCCGCAATAAACAATGAGCATTCTGGAGAGAAGGAGCAACAGGACAGCCGCCAGCATGGACCACAGGGTCACCACAAACTCGTGGCTGCCTACGGCCACGCCGAGCATGAAGAACAAAAAGCCGGTCAGGGTCTGGGCGATATAATCCCAAAAGGAATCCATGATCAGGACCTTGTCAGCGGTTTGCTGATCCGCAGCAGAGGTCTGCCAGGAATGTGCAAACATGAGGGCAGCCATGAGCACGCTAATAACCCCCGGATACCCCGAGGGCTCCTTCAGCTATTGCCCCTGCCGCTCGGCGCAACCCCGTGACCGCCGAATTCGTGGCGCAGCGCCGCCAGCACCCGGTCGGCGAAAGTGTCCTCCTGCCGGGACCGGAAGCGCTGCATCAGGGACAGGGTGATCACCGGCGCGCTGACTCCTGTGTCAACTGCCTGCTGCACGCTCCAGCGCCCCTCGCCGGAGTCCTCCACGTAGCCCCGGATGGAGGAAAGCTCCGGATCCCTGGCGAAGGCCCCTTCCGCGAGCTCCAGGAGCCAGGAGCGGATCACGCTGCCCCGGTTCCAGAGCCCGCTCAGGGCGCTGTTGTCCACGGAATCCGCGAACTCCGAGGCCTGAATGAGCTCGAACCCCTCGGCGTAGGCCTGCATCATCCCGTATTCGATGGCGTTGTGGACCATCTTCACGAAATGGCCCGCTCCCGTGGGACCGCAGTGCATGTATCCCTCTTCCGGGGCGAGAGTGGCCAAAATCGGCTCAGCCCGCTCGAAGCACCAGCGCTCTCCGCCGGCCATGAGGCAGTATCCGTATTCCAAACCCCATACGCCTCCGCTGGTGCCCGCGTCCAGATATCCCACCCCGTATTCCGCGGCTGTCTCCGCCCGACGTTGGTCCTCGCGGTAGTGGGTGTTGCCGCCGTCCACGACCACGTCCCCCTCTTCCATCTCCGGCAGCAACTGCCGCAGATGTGCGTCCACCACTTCCCCCGCGGGAAGCATGAGCCAGATAACGCGCGGCGACTGCAACAGGGAGACGGCCTCCTGCAGGGAATAGGCCACCGCTGCGCCCTCATCTCTTTTGAGCTCTTCCGCCTTGGCGGGAGTCCTGTTGTACGCCGCAAGCGCATGGCCGCTGCGCAGAAGGCGGCTGGCCATGTTCCTTCCCATTCTGCCCAATCCGATCATTGCTGTGTGCATGGTATCCACTCCGGCCCTTAGGGGCGATTTGTCCGCGCTCACGGAAAGTTGTTGATTCCTGGTGCATCCTGTTTCCTGACCCGCGTTCCGTCATTGTATTCCGGACTCAGGATTCGCGGGTTCTGGTCTCAGGAGTCCGGTATCCGTTCCGCTTCCTGCTTTTCTGGAGCGCTTTCAGGCTGCAGAGT
>CAYNCR010000211.1:0-433 GCA_964395575.1 uncultured Desulfohalobiaceae bacterium | reverse complement strand
CATGGCATCTACTCCGGGCCCTTACGGGCGATTTGTCCGCGTTTGTGGAAAGTTATTGAATGGTTTCGTGAAATTGTCGGGCTCGGCTCGCCCTGCACCCATTCACCGAATGGGTGCAGGGTTAACCCGGGAATGAGGGTTGTATGGGAAGAACCCTGTTTCCGGACTCTGGTATCCGGAATCCTGAGTCTGGTATCCATTCCGCTTTCTGCTTTTCTGGAGCGCTTTCAGGCTGCAGAGTCCCCGCTGTCATCCCTCGGTTCTTGGTCAGAAGTGATCGCGCCCTTGCCCAGCTTGGTCCGGATCAGGTTCATGATCTTCTTCACGGCCAGGGGAAAGATCCCCAGGATGACGAAGGACAGGATCAGGTCCAGGGAAAAGATGTCGCTCGTGGAGCTGATCTCGCCCAGCTGTTTCCCGGCGTTGATGTACA
>CAYNCR010000210.1:2800-5408 GCA_964395575.1 uncultured Desulfohalobiaceae bacterium | reverse complement strand
CCACAATCTGCAGCAGGAGAAGCTGCGCCTGGACGTGGAGATCCAGCGCCGAAGGAACCTGGTGAATCGGCTCCAGTGGGAAGGCGAGGCGCTGCCCGGAGACAGCGGGGCTACATGAGGCTTAGTCCCCTCCCACCCGCGGAAAGGCGCAGAAAGTCCTTGAGCAGCCACCCCAGAATGGCCAGGCACTCCATGTCCAGGTACTCGGCCGCGTTGTCCGGAAAGAGGATTCTGGCCTCCGCGGGGAACTCCTCGTCCACGTCGTTGAACAGGAGCACCATCCGGATGCCGGGCAGGGCTGGAAATTCGCGGCACAGGGTGTAGGCGAGACCCATGTCAGGATCCTTCCCCAGCAGGTCGCTGCAGGCACGCTCCAGCTCCTCCGACTGCCCGGAAAAGGTGTCGGCCAAGCCCTTTTCCACCTGTGTGGCAAAGGCGCCGGCGAAGGGGGCGGCGTCGGCAAAGTCCTTGAAGGCGCTCCAGTCTTTTTGCGAGGAGGGGTTTCGCGGAGCGAGCAGGACATATCTGCTGAGCAGGACCGCTTCCGCGTGGAGAGGGCGTTCCCCTGACGGCGGGTGGATGCCCTGCGGGGAGAGTCCGTAGATTCGTCCGAAAAGGGGGATTCCCAGCTCCGGGCCGGAACTTTCCGACGAGCCGCCGCCTTCCCGCCGCAGGGTGAGGCCCAGGCGCTTCGACCGCTCCGTGAGGTCCAGCTCCGCGAGCTGGCCCAGATAGGCGCTGTAGATCTCCTGGAAGGTTTCGGAAGGATTGCTCTCCCGCAAGCCGCTCAAAAGGTCCCCAGAAGGCATCCGCTCATCCTCCCCTCTATTCGCTTCCCGGCACAAAGCCCACAAAGACCTTCCTCGAACGCGGACCATCGAACTCCGCAAAGAACACTCCCTGCCAAGTGCCCAGAACCAGATCGCCGCGCTCCACCAGGATCTGCTCGCTGCAGCCCACCAGAGAGGACTTGATGTGGGCGTCGCTGTTGCCCTCCATATGGCGGTAGTTCGCCCCTTCCGGAATCAGCTTGGCCAGGGTCCCGGTGATGTCCTGCACCACGGTGGGATCGGCGGCTTCGTTGATGGTGATTCCCGCGGTGGTGTGGGGGCAGAAGACAGTGAGCATCCCGTGCCGCCATCCCTTTTCCTCGAGCGTCTGGCGCAGCTTGGGGGTTATCTCTACCAGTTCCTGCCTGCTGCGCGAGGAAACCTTGATAACCTCCATAGGTGCCTCCTGCATGTCGGATTTTTGCGGCGAATTTTGGAGTCAGGCCCTGTTCTCATATGAAATGGTACGAGGATAATCCGTGACCGGTGGACCGCGATAGGTGATCGGTTATTTCTGAACCGAGAGCCGCAGTATGGATCCGCTGTATCGAACCTCCCGGTGATGGGAAGGCAGACTGGCCGCGACCGCAGGGTTATCGCTGTGCTGTCGGCCCGCTCTCAGTTGCCGACCACAGGTCGCCCAGATTGGATCTGGCCTTTTCCAGGCAGTCCTCCCAGAATTTGCGGTTGTTCTCGATCCATTCCCTGGCGTGCCGTTCGATGGCCTCCTGATCGTCCTCGCCCTCGAACATCTTTTCGTTCTGGCGGGCGATATCCTGAAGGGGAACCTCCATAACCTGGAAGAATTTCTTGGCCGCGGGATTGTTGTTCAGGAACTCGTCGTTGGCCGCAACGCGGATGTCGTTGACCGCGTAGCCCAGCCTGATGGGAGAGGTGACCGCGCCCTGAAGATCTTGAGCCACCATGGCGTCCCCGAGTCCCTTCTGACTGGAAGCGGGATTGATCTCCGGAACATTGATCCACACAACATCCTGTCCTGGCTGGAGCTTCCCTACAGTCCAGTTGGGTGTCCAGGTGTAGAACAAAACGGGTTCGCCGCGCGAGTGGCGCTTGAGCGCTTGCTCCATGTCCGCGTTGTAGTCCGAGGTGACCAGATTGATGTGTTCCTTGAGATTGTAGGCTTCCATGTGGTGGGCGATCACCTTGGCGCAGCCCCAGCCTTCGGGACAGGCTACCATGTCCGCCTTCCCGTCGTCGTTGTTGTCGAAGGCCTGCTTGACCTCATCGCGCTTGAAGTCCTCCAGAGAGGTGATGTCGTAGCGGGCGGCATGGTCCTTGGATACCAGATATCCCTGTACCGCCCCGTTGGAGACCACCCTGTCCACCAGACTGGCCCTGTCCTCGAAGTCGGGGGGGAGCTGGCTATTGTGCAGCGGGAACCAGCCGTTGGCCCAGAAATCCACTTCCCCCTGAACGAGATCCTTGTAAAAATCCGGGCTGGACATATCCCGGGGCGCGGCCACGGTGTAGCCAAGCTCCTCCAATCCCATGCTGTAGATGGCTTCCAGGAAGTAGCCGGTCTTCCAGGTCGCCCTGGCGGGCTGCACCGTGACGCCCTTTCCCGGCTCTTGTTGGGCCACGGCCCCTTGCGGAGCACCCGCGAGCATAAGCCCGGCGAGCATAAAACCGACGAAAAGACAATTTTGCAACACAGTTTTGCTTGGCATAGGCTCTTGTTCTCCTGGATAAAGTCTTTTTGGGGTTGCCATGTGGAAAGCCGTCGGGCCCAGCGCTCGGATTGAACCGAAAAAAAAACG
>CAYNCR010000210.1:0-2790 GCA_964395575.1 uncultured Desulfohalobiaceae bacterium | reverse complement strand
AGCAGAGAATCCCTCCGCACTTTCGTCTTGGAAAGCGCGTTTCGGGGGCGCGACATCGGCGAAAGGCAACGGGAGGTCGGTGATGAGTAGCGCTGTCGCTATGGGATTTTCGGTTGACGGCTTGCGAACAGCCAGACACTCCTCGTGGATACCTGTCGAAGCCTGAATTTCCATGGGGCAAGTCGAGGAAATGTCAGGTATTCCGGCAAGACGCTCCAGTCCGCCTCGAACGGGTATGATCCGTGTATGACCTGAGCCCGGGCCTGCCAAGACACGCTTCCTCGGCGACGATGACACCGCAATACCTCAATTCTTATCCCACGAATTGGCGCAGAATTCAAAGAGGCCCTTCAGGCGAGCGGCAATGGCCTCATGGCGAGGAATCGGAGCTCCCGTTCCCCGTGTCCGGTTCAGCCTTTCGGGTTCCGTCGCCGGGCGCGAGGCGATCGGCTCTGGGCGATGGGAAATGAGTGTCTTTCCGCTTGGAGCTTTTCCGTTCACGGTTCACAAATTGCCGCTCAGGAACCGTAAAAATTGATCAGCCATCATCAGTCTGGAGCTGTCAGGCACCTGTCATGCTCGTGTCCTTCCAAGAGCGGGAAAGCGTCAAGGTAAAGGTTGGCACTTGTGCCGTGCGCTTTTCCCGATGAAACTCCCGGCATTTTCATACCACCGGCTGGAATAGTGCGCAAAGCCAGATAGCGCCGCTATTGCATCCTGTCATGCTCTGCCCTACAATGAAAAATGCCCAATGTTCCCTTGAAGGGTATGCCCCTTGATTCCGGGAGAGGTTGCCAGGCAGAATCAAACCTTTGGCTGCCGCCTCGTTGAGGCGTTGATAGAGGAGTGACTATGTCGCAAAGGATCTCCTACACCAAGATCGAGAACGAGTTGTGGCCCGAATACAGGGACAGGCTGAACAAGGCCGAGTCCACCGAGGACGTGAAGAAGTTCTTTGCCTATACCGGCGGGGAGCTTTTGAGACAGGTCCTCGATCCCCATGGGATCAAGCCCCGCTTCGAGGATATCCAGCTCGATCCGGAGGGCGATGAGGGCTACATCCTGAGCTCGAGGCTCAGAGAGCAAAATGAGGTGAGCGAGCTCCTTTCCGGATCGGATCTTGGGGACATCCTGCAGCGCCTGGCCAGGGCGGCGGTCAAGCGTTTCCTGCATTTGAGCCGCAATTCGAGCAGATCCCGCTTCGGGACCTTCTACGACAAAGCCCGCTACGAAGGTTTCAGCCGATAATCATCCGCGCATGCTCCGGCTTGTCGCATCAGGAAGCGCACGCCCGCGCCTGCTCCTGAGAAAGCACCACCGGCGTATCTATTCCGCCCCAAGAAAATCAAAGGATAATAGGGCCATTTTTTGTTCCTTTCGGGGAAAATAAACGGAACGAGTGTCTTGTCCAACGGAAACCACCATTTCTTTTTTCATTCCTCTACAGATTTACGCATCTTTTTATTGAGCGACAATTGAAACGTGACAGGACACTGGGAGGCGCAGTATGGTCGCGATCGATCCGATTCAAGCTGAAGTGGAATGCCTGGGGGAATGCAAGGTCGATTCCCCGTTGCCCTTTATGCATTTCGTGCCCCACGAGAGAAAGGTCACCATGGAGATCCCCCAGGATCTCCATCAAATGGGGGAGGAGGAATCGAAGTTCTATTCCTTCGAAGAATCAGGCCCGAAGGAGCACATTTACTTCGACCCCAGCAAGACCAAGTGCGCCATTGTTACCTGCGGGGGACTCTGTCCTGGGATCAACGACGTGATACGGGCCATCGTCATGGAGGCCTACTACCAGTACGGGATTTCCTCCATTCTGGGCATCCGTTTCGGGCTCCAGGGGTTCATCCCCAAGTACAAGCACGAGGTCTGGGAGCTGACTCCATCGGCCGTCTCGGATATCCACGAGTTCGGAGGAACCATTCTGGGCTCCTCCAGGGGGCACCAGTCCTCTCGGGAGATCGTGGATGCCCTGGAGCGGCTCAATGTCAATGTACTCTTCATGGTCGGCGGGGACGGAGCCATGAAGGCGGCGGGAGCGGTCGCCGAGGTAGTGCGCGAGCGGAACATGAAGCTTTCCGTGATTGGCATCCCCAAGACCATTGACAACGATATCCCTTTCATCTCCAGGTCCTTCGGTTTCGACACCGCTGTATCCAAGGCCATAGAGGCCATCAGGTGCGCCCATACCGAGGCAACAGGAGCGTACAACGGAATTGGCATGGTCAAGCTCATGGGCCGTGAATCCGGATTTATCGCGGCAGAAGCCTCGCTCGCCCTCAAGGAGGTCAACTTTGTTCTCATTCCTGAAGATCCCTTTGAGCTGGAAGGGGATAATGGCCTCTTGAACAATCTGCGCATGCGGCTCCGGGAAAGGGGGCACGCGGTGATCGTCGTGGCCGAGGGGGGTGGGCAGGAAATCTGTTGCCAGGAATTCGGGATGGACGAAGAGCAGCTTACCGACGCCTCGGGCAATCCCGTTCTCATGGATATCTGCGGATTGCTCCAGGACCGGATCAAGGACTATTTTAAGCAGCGGGACATGGAGCTTACCCTGAAGTTCATCGACCCCAGCTACATCATCCGCTCCGTTCCGGCCAACTCCGGCGACAGAGTCTATTGCGGCTTTCTGGGTCAGAATGCGGTCCACGCCGCCATGGCTGGCAAGACGAACATGGTGGTGAGCAAGCTCCACGATCGGTACGTGGATCTGCCCCTGGACCTGGTCACGCAGCGCAAGCGGCGCAAGCTGGACACCACGTCCAATTATTGGCGGGCTGT
>CAYNCR010000209.1:0-5419 GCA_964395575.1 uncultured Desulfohalobiaceae bacterium | reverse complement strand
ACCGTGGACCAGATTCGACAGGAAGCATTCAATAAGCTGGAGAGCGTACAGCAGCTGAAAAAGAATCAACTGGAGCAGTTCGTGACCCAGCTCCACGAGGACATTTCCCTTCTGGCTAAATCCGAGGATTTTAAGGCTGCGTACTCAGATTTCAAGCAATACCACGACGACAAGGGATTCGGAAAGCGGGAAGGCTATGACGTGAATACAAGCAGGTATTCAAACATCTGGCAAAAGTACCGCGAGACCCTGGGCAAGTATGTCACGGATTTCGGGTACTACGACGTCTTTATGATCTGCAAGGCCCACGGGCATGTGATGTTTACTCACGCCCAGGAGGATGACCTGGGCACGAACCTGGCCCACGGATCCTTCCAGGACGAAGGGTTGGCCAGGTTGTGGAAAAAGGTTGTGGACAAGGGCTCCATGGTGATCGAGGACTTTTCCGCGTACAGCCCCAGCGGCGGAAAACAGGCCGCATTCGCCGGAGCCCCGGTGTATGACGATGCCGGGAACATGATCGCGGTGGCCGCCCTGCAGATTCCCACCGAGGAGATCAATTCCATTGCGCAGCAGCGTCAGGGCCTGGGAGAGACAGGCGAGACCTATCTGGCGGCTAAGGACGATAACGGTCAAATCACTTTCCGCAGCGACATGCAGACCATGGGCGACGGGGATTTTGTCGTGGGGTACGATGTCACCGATATCGCGCCGGAGTATCTGACGAAGACCCTGAACGGAAACCAGGTCCATGAGGTTTTTACTGATTCCTCGGGAAATCCGGTCGTAGTGGCCGGGGACATGGTGGATATCGGCAGCGGGGTGAAGTGGGCCATGATCACCAAGCAAAACATGGAAGAAGCCATGACCTCAACGGAAAAGGGGTCCAAGGACTACTTCGCCAAGTACATCGAGGAATATGGGTACTACGATCTCTTCCTGATCAATGAAAAGGGGTATGTCTTCTACACCGTCAGCCAGGAAGCGGACTACGAGACGAACATGGTGGATGGACGCTTTTCCGATTCCGGGCTGGGCAAGGCAACTCGCAAGAGCCTGAATAACGGGGATTTCGCCTTTGCCGATTTCGAGCCCTACGCTCCGAGCAATGGCGCTCCAGCGGCTTTCATTACCCAGCCCCTGATGCATCAGGGTGATGCAGAGATGGTGGTGGGGCTTCAGCTCTCGGATAAGGCCATCACCCAGATGATGGCCGCGGGCTCGAACAAGGACCGCACCCTGGAGGCCTATCTGGTCGGCCCACAAGGGCACATGCGCTCCAACTCCATCCTCAACCCCAATGACTACAGTGTTGCCGCCTCCTTCGAGCAGAACAACAGGGTACAGACCAAGGCGGTGGAAAGCGCCCTTGCCGGCAATACAGGAGCGCAGGTCATTGAGGACTACCTGGGCAGCAATGTTCTCTCCGCATGGGCCCCTGTTGATGTGTTCGGCACGCAATGGGCCCTCATGAGCGAAATCGACGAGGCGGTGGCCATGCAGGCCAAGACGTCCATGCAGGAGACGAGCTCCAGTGCGAACAGGAACCTTGTTTTCTGGGTCCTGGGCGGGCTGTTGATCATCGGTGTGATCGTGGCCTTTCTCGCCTGGTCCATCGCCAGATCCATAAGCAAGCCGCTCAATCGGATCATAAGCGGTCTCAAGAGCAGCTCCCAGCAGGTGAGCTCAGCGTCCACGCAGCTCTCCAGCTCCAGCCAGCAGCTCTCGGAGAACTCCAGTGAGCAGGCCTCCAGCCTGGAAGAGACCTCCTCCTCCATCGAGGAGATGACCTCCCAGACCAAGCAGACCGCGGACAATGCCCAGCAGGCCAACTCATCCGTGAAGGAGACGAGCAATGCGGTCAGCTCCGGTGTCGAGGATATGAATCGGGTGTCCTCCACCATGCACGAGATCAAGGACTCTGCCGAGGAGACATCCAAGATCATCAAGACCATTGATGACATCGCCTTCCAGACCAATCTGCTGGCTCTGAACGCCGCGGTCGAGGCCGCTCGTGCAGGAGAGGCGGGCAAGGGCTTTGCCGTTGTCGCCGAGGAGGTCCGCAACCTGGCCCAGCGCAGCTCGGACGCGGCCAAGGAAACCTCCCAGCTCATCGAGAAGTCCCAGAACAGCGCCCAGACCGGGGTGAATGTGGTGGATGAGGCTTCCCAGAATCTGCAGAGCATCAAGGAGTATGCGGACAAGGTAAACACCCTGGTGGGTGAGATCACTTCCGCTGCCAGCGAGCAGTCGCAGGGGATCGATCAGATCAACCAGGCTGTGTCGGAAATGGACAAGGCGGTCCAGCAAAATGCCTCGAACTCGGAAGAGGCGGCCAGTGCCGCTGAAGAGCTCAATTCCCAGGCTCAGGAGCTGGATGACATGGTGGAGCAGCTTGTGGATCTCGTGGGCGGTGAGAGCCCCGGCGGCTCGGAGGTTAGCTCCAGTGGAAGCCAGGACAGAAGAGACACGGGTCGGCAACAAACACAGGGCCAGCGCCAGCAGGCGGTCGCCTCCCAACAGAAAGAGCAAGGGGCTTCCAAGCGTTCCGGTGGCAATCAGCAATCGCAGAAAACATCGGAACGGGCCATCCCTCTTGATGATGAGGAATTCAAGGACTTCTAGAGGATGGAGAAAAACATATGAATACAGAACAACAGAGTCGCGAAGAAGACACTCAGGACAGGAATATGTCGGATCTTGCCGGAAAGTATCTCACCTTCTATATAGGCGAGGAGACCTATGGATTCGAGATACTGAAGGTGCAGGAGATCATCGGGATGCAGGAGATATCCAAGGTCCCCAGAACCCCGGAACACGTCAAGGGCGTGTTCAATCTAAGGGGCAAAGTGATCCCCGTGGTGGATCTCCGCCTCAAGTTCGGCATGGAGGAGCAGGAGAGAACACGACATACCTGCATCATCATTGTGAATGTTCAAAACGAGGGAAAAGAGGTCAACATGGGAATCATTGTGGACCAGGTTTCGGAAGTGACGGAGATTGCCGCGAATGAAGTCGAGCCGGCGCCTTCCTTCGGAAATCAGGTAGCCACGAATTTCATTATGGGGATGACCAAGACCAAGGACAATGTCAAAATCCTGCTGGATATTGACAAGGTGCTCAGCGAAGGGGAGATTGAGGCTCTGGAGAGGACAGCCTCTCCATAACTCCCCTTCTTGAAGCAGTCCCAAGGAAAAACCCCCTGCTCAGTGTATGCAAGCAGGGGGTTTTCTTATGAAATGAGCACCGAATCCTTGCCTGATTCCTTCCTTCCATGGCCGAGCTGTTCCCCTCAGGATCCAGGGTCCCGGCCTTCTCCCCTGCACTGTGCCTTTCCTGGCTCTTTGATCATCTTGGAAAATACGCAATAGACGTGGCTATTTTGAATATCAATTGGACCTGATCAGCAAATAGAATTAACTTCACTCCCTTATAATGGTTTTTGTGCTGAGAATGTCTTTTAGCTGAAAAGGAGCATATTCCATGAGCGACGAACACAAGCAGATGTGGGCGGAGCTGGGCCTGGATCTCGAGGCCCACGACGCCCTTCTGGACCAGGTGAGCCAGTCCTATCAGGACACCTTCGTGGCGCAGCAGAACCGCCCCTTGGCCATGGGCTATTTCGACGGCCTCATGTGCGAGATCCACGGCCAGAGGGTCCGGGAGCTCATGGAGGAGAAGCAGCAGGGCCGAAAGATAGTGGGCGCGTACTGCGTCTTCGTTCCCGAGGAAATCGTGCTGGCCGCCGGGGCCACCCTGGTCGGGCTCTGCACCGGAGCGGAATTCGCCACCGAGGAGGTGGAGAAACACCTCCCCCGCGCCACCTGCCCCATGATCAAGTCCATGCTCGGGTTCAAGCTGGGCAGAGTCTGCCCCTATCTGGAGGCTTCGGACCTCGTGGTGGGGGAGAACACCTGTGACGGCAAAAAGAAGGCCTACGAGACCATGGCCAGGTTCGTGCCCGAGCTCTACGTCATGGATCTGCCCCAGGCCAAATCCGAGAGGGGCAAGGAGCTTTTCCGGACGGAAGTGGAGCGTTTCAGGCACAGGATGGAGGAGCTGACCGGTAAGGGCGTGTACACGCCGTCCCTGAAGGAGGCCATCCGGACGGTGAACGCCCGCCGCGAGGCGCTGCACAGGCTGCAGCGGCTCCGCGCGACGGATCCCGCCCCCATTTCCGGCCTGGACGCCCTCCTAGCCAACCAGGTGGCCCTGTACGACGATCCCGTCCGCCTGACCGCCACCCT
This sequence comes from uncultured Desulfohalobiaceae bacterium, assembly GCA_964395575.1. Classification (GTDB taxonomy): domain Bacteria; phylum Desulfobacterota; class Desulfovibrionia; order Desulfovibrionales; family Desulfothermaceae; genus JAIPDU01. The sequence continues at coordinate 1,172 of CAYNCR010000209.1, read as the reverse complement.
GCACCAGGTCTGCGACGAGCTCGAGCGGCGCATCGAACGCGGCGAGGGGGCCTTTCCCCGCGGGGCCCCGCGGATCGTGGTGGCGGGCTGCCCCATGGCCCTGCCCAACTGGAAGATCCCCAGGCTCGTCGAGGCCAGCGGCGGAGTGATCGTCGGCGAGGAGTCCTGCATCGGAGAACGCGGCACCCGCAATCTCACCGACGAGAATCCCGAAACCGTGGAGGGGCTACTGGACGGCATCGCGGACCGCTACTTTTGCACGGACTGCGCCATTTTCACCCCCAACCGGGAGCGTCTGGAGAACATCGCGGACATGTGTCTGCGCTATAACGCGGACGGGGTGATCCACTTCGGCCTGCAGTTTTGCCAGCCCTATCTCACCGAGGCCTTCTCCGTGGAGGAGGCCCTGGAGGAGCGGGACATCCCCGTGCTCAGGGTGGAGACGGACTACGGGGAGCAGGATCTGGGGCAGCTTGCCACCCGGATCGAGGCCTTTCTGGAACGGCTCGCCTAGGAGGTGTCATGCGCGCAGCGGGATTGGACATCGGCTCCAGGAGCGCGAAGCTCGTGGTGCTGGAACAGGGCCGGATCGCGCATCAGGCGAGCGCGGACACGGGATGCGAACCGGTCCGCACGGCGGAAGCGCTCCTTGGGGAGCAGTCCTATGACCGGCTCCTGGCCACGGGATACGGCCGCACCCTGATGGAGGTCCACTTCGAGGCCTCGACGGTGACCGAGATCAAGGCCCACGGCAGGGGAGTGCGGGAGCTGTTTCCCTCCGCCGGGACGATCCTGGACATCGGGGGTCAGGACAGCAAGGCCATCTCTCTCGACCGCAGGGGGAAGGTGGGCAAGTTCGAGATGAACGACCGCTGCGCCGCGGGCACGGGCAAGTTTCTGGAGATGATGGCCGCAAGCCTGGGGTTCTATCTCGAGGAGTTCGGCGAGCGGGCCCTCGAGGCGGAGACGGAGCAGCGGATCAACAGCATGTGCGCCGTGTTCGCCGAGTCCGAGGTGACCTCCGCCATCGCCGGCGGGGCCGACCCCCGGGCGATCGCCCTGGGCCTGCACAGGGCCGTGATCCGCCGGGCGGCCGGAATGCTCAAGCGCGTCTCCATCGCCCCGGAGGTGGTCTTTACCGGCGGTGTGGCCCGAAATCCCTGCCTGGCACG
>CAYNCR010000208.1:2416-5424 GCA_964395575.1 uncultured Desulfohalobiaceae bacterium | reverse complement strand
AAGATGTCGCTCGTGGAGCTGATCTCGCCCAGCTGTTTCCCGGCGTTGATGTACACCGCCGTGCCGGGGAGCATGCCCAGCTGGGAGACCCAGTAGAAGGTGACCATGCGCATGCTGGTCAGGGCCATGCCCAGATTGATCAAGAAGAAGGGCACCACCGGGATCAGGCGCAGGGTGAAAAGGTAGAAGGCACCTTCCCGCCGGATTCCGGAATCGATGCTGTTGAGCCACGCGCCCAGCTTTTCCCTGGCCCAGTCCCGGAAGAGGTATCTGGCCACGATGCAGGCCAGGGTCCCACCCGTGGTGCTGGCGAAAGAGACGAGCACCAAACCGCCCCAGAAGCCGAAGAGCGCTCCGGCGGCCAGGGTCATGACCGCCGCTCCGGGAAGGCTCAAAGCGGTTACCCCCACGTAGAGCAGAAAGAACCCGCCAAGCACCAGGACGGTGTATTGTTCGTAAAGGGCGCGGAAGCTCTCCCTGGACTCCTTGAGGTAGGAGAGTCGCATGTACTGGTCCAGGTTGAAGGCAAAGAAAAGGACGACCAGGACAAGGATGAATCCCACGAGGGCTATCTTTTTTTTATTCGGCATTTGCATGGGGTCGCTCCGGGGGGTGTGCTGGACTTGTCACGATGAATGCCCTGAAAGGACCCCTCCAGAGTGGAGCCCAATGAAGGCGGAACATGCGGAAAAAGCGCGGCCTCGTTTTCAAGGGGCTCGACGTATTCCGGGACCACGTCGTCGGTGAAGAGCTGCATCCCCTCCATGGTCAGCTTGTGGGTCAACAGCTCTTCGATGACGGCGAAGGGGAGCGTCGCGATAGGGGCGCCCACCTGGGAGGAATCTCAGGTCTGACGGTGGCCTGAGGCCGGCCGCCAGGATTTCCGCCTCGTGCCTGGAGCGGGCCATCAGATCCGTGCTGACGATAAAGATCTTTATAATGCGTCTTCTTCCTGGGCAAGAAGGGAACGGATCTTCTCCGAGATCGCCTTCGCTGAAATGCCCGCGTAATCCATGAGCTCCTGCGGCTTTCCGGTGCGCGGGAGCCTGTCCACGGCGAGGCTGTGCACCGGTGTGGCCGTGTCGGACAGCTCAGAGCACACGGCCTCCCCCAGTCCGCCCTGGGGATAGTGGTCCTCCACGGTCAGGACACCTCCGGTTTCCCCGGACCGCAAGAGAGTCTCCCGGTCCAGCGGCTTGATGCAGTAGCAGTCCACGACGCGGATGGCGATCCCTTGGGCGAGGAGCTCCTCGTAGGCTGCGAGCGCCTCGTGCACGGTAATGCCCGCGGCGCAGACCGTGTATGCATCGTCCTCGGACTCCCGCAGGACCTTGCTCCCCCCCGGGGGGAAGGATTCGTCGTGCCCATAGAGCACAGGGGTCTTGCCCCTGAGGGTCCGGATATAGGTAATGCCCTCCAGCTCTGCCGCCTCCCGGACCACCTTGTCCGTGGATTGGGCGTCGCAGGGGTGGAACACCACACTGTCCAGCACGGAGCGGAACATGGCCAGGTCCTCCAGGCCCATCTGGGAGGCGCCGTCCTCGCCGATGGAAATTCCGGCGTGGGACCCGGCGAAGACCATATTCGGCTCGGAGTAGCGGCTCATGCGGATCTGGTCGAAAGCCCGGGTCATGAAAGCGGCGAAGCTGGAGACGAAGGGCTTCTTGCCCCGCAGGGAGAGCCCCAGGGCCGCTCCGGCCATGTTCTGCTCCGCGATGAACATCTCGAGGAAACGATCCGGATAGCTCTTGGCAAAGCTCGCCGCGTGGGTGGAATTGCTCACTTCTCCGTCCAGCACCACCATATCCGGATAGTCGGCGTGCATCCCCGCAAGGGCGCTTCCGTAGGCCTCGCGGGTGGAGACCTTCTCTCCCGGGCTGTATACAGGAGCGTCCGCCGACTTCGGGCCGTACTGGGCGGGACCAAGATCCTCCGGATGCGCCATTTTGCCGACCAGGCTTTTATCCACATCCCCCAATTCCGCCACTGCCCGATCGAAATCGTCTTCCGGCAGGGGCTTGCCGTGCCAGCCGTCCATGTTCTCGATCAGGGAAACCCCCTTGCCCTTGAGGGTCCTGGCGATGATCATGGCCGGACGGCTTCTGCCCGGGACCAGGGCCTTGCGGTAGGCGTGCTCCATGTCCTCCAGGGAATGGCCGTCCACGAGAAAGGTGTCCCAGCCGAAGGCGGAGACCCGTCTTCTGTAGGCCTCCAAGTCGTGCCCGTACATGGTCTGCCCGCGCTGGCCCAGGCGGTTCACGTCCAGGATGCCCACCAGATTGCCCAGCTCGTAGTGCGCCGCGAGCTGGAGGGCCTCCCACTGCGATCCCTCGGCCATCTCGCTGTCCCCCAAAAGGACAAAGGTCCGGTAGGGCAGGTTATCCAGATATTTCCCGTTCAGGGCCATTCCGAGCCCGATGGACAGGCCCTGGCCCAGGGAGCCGGTGGCGGCCTCGGCATAGGGAAAGACGGGAGTGGGGTGCCCTTCCAGCCGGCTGCCGAAGGTGCGAAGGCTCAGGAGCTCTTCCTCGGAAACCATGCCGGCTGCGGCGTACAGGGAGTACAGGAGCGGGGCGGCATGGCCCTTGGAGAAGATGAGGCGATCGTTGTTGGGATGGGCGGGATTGTGCGGATCGGCCCGGAAGAATCCCCCGAAGAGGAGCGCGGCTGTCAGCTCCACCGCGGAGAGCGAGGAGCTTGCGTGGCCCGATCCGGCCCGTGTGGTGGAGGCAAGAATCCAGTAGCGGATCTGCCGGGTCAGTGCCCGGACATGTTCCTGTTCGTGCATGGTTTTCATCCCTTTTTGCAATTCAACTGCTTCTTCTGAGCCAGTGACCGATCCGTGCCTTCGACGCCATGGCCCGGATCAGGCAGGGTTCCGCGCAACTGGATGCGCGCTCAATTCAACTCCCGTTAGAGAGCCCCCCGGACTTTCCCCGAGACAACTGCTCTATGGGCCTTTTTAGCAGCCGGCAAAATGTTCTTGGTTATTCGCATTCTCCTCTCCG
>CAYNCR010000208.1:0-2406 GCA_964395575.1 uncultured Desulfohalobiaceae bacterium | reverse complement strand
AAGAAGATCTCTCTGCCCAGTGACGACCGGGGCGGGGGGGCACAAAGAATCGGCTCCAGGAAACCGCCTGATCCAGGCCGGATGCAAATGATGGAAAAAGGCGAAGACCCATCACGTCCGGAAGGATTCGTACGTTCGCGCAATAGACGCTCGGTTCCTCTTCGCGAAGTCGGACATTTCCTGTCTCACGAACAATCACAAGGTCTTGAGGTAGGATATGATCCGGGTCCGATCCCTTCGAGTCAGCCTGTCGGCAAAGGAGGGCATGTTCTCGTAGGGATCGATGAGCTGCAGCCGGATATTTTCCTCGGTTACAGGTCGGCCGCTTGCCGGAAGCTGTTCCCTGTCAAAAAGATCCTTCAGCCCGGGGCCGATCTTGCTTCTGGTGGAAGCGATGTTGTGACAGCCGCTGCATCCCTTGTCCCGGAAAAGCTCGGCTCCCTGGGCGGCCTTTTCCGATAACCGGGCTTCAGGGCCCTGCGGGGCGGTGAGCGTGTTGCGCACAATCCCCAGTCCCGCTGCACAGGCAAGCAAGAGCCCAGCGATGAGAATGCTGGTTCGTTTGAGAAGTGTTTCGCGCACAGCTCGTCCTCAGTCCAGAAAGGAAAAGATTTCCCGCCGTATTTTCTTGTCCGGAATACCAAGGCTCTTCAGGGTTCCGATGAGGTCCCGGGCCATCTTGAGCGGACCGCAGACATAGTAGGTCTTTTCCTGCAAGTTCGTGCCACAGTATTTCCTGATTCGTTCCTCGTTCAAACGTCCGGACTCGCCCATCCAGTCGCTTCCGGGCCGGCTCAGCACATTGATCAAAGAGAGCCGGGGATGATCACCTGTCGCCATGTCCTCGAGCTCCGTCCGGAAGAGGATGTCTTCCTCGCGCCGGTTGGCGTAGAAAAGCGTCACAGCACGAGTGTCCCCTGAATCACGCATGTGTCTGAGCATACCCATGAGCGGGGTGATCCCGATGCCTCCGGCCAGGAACACGAGATCGCGTTCTTCGGGATGCAGCAGATGGGAAAAGCGCCCGAAGGGTCCGTGCACAGCCACGGTGTCCCCCGGTTTGGTACGCCCGATGGTGGCGGTGAAATCACCGGCCTCCTTGATGGTGGAGCTGACCGAGTCCTTGCGGGCCGGGCTGGAGGAAATGGTCCAGTGGTGTTCTTCCACAGGGAGCGAAGGGTCCCGGAAGAAGGTCAGGAAGTGGAACTGACCCGGAAGGAAGTCCTCGATCCGGCCCCCCTTGGGTGGGGTGAGCTCCACGGTCCAGACGTCATCCGCCTCCTGCCGGACATCCCGGACCCGATAGGCGTGCCGGGACAGCAGATACGGTCTGAGGAAACGGTGGTGGAGAAAGATCCCTGCAGCCAGGAGAAAGGCCCCGATCCACAGCACCCGCATGGAGGCGAGCTCGAGATCCGCTCCAGCGAACCAGGAGTGGAGACCAATAAGCACCAGGAGAATCGGACCCAGGATATCGTGGACCAGACGCCATTTCTCGAAGCTGAGGCCTAGGCGGCTCTGTTTCAGACTGAGCAGGACATTGAGCGCGAGAAGGATCAGCGCCGCCTTGCCCGCCCAGATGGACCAGGGCAGATCCAGGCCGAGGAGGAGCTCCCAGCCGCTTCCTCCCAGGGCCAGCAGAATCGGGTGCAGCAGCAGAAAGCAGACAGCGGCTATTGCGATGTGCTGGTGGTAGCGGATGAGGATGTCCAAACCGAAGGCGCGCTCGATCCACTTGATCCGGGCGGCAAGCACGAACTGCAGGATCAGGATCATGAATGCCGTCAACCCGAGGTTACGCCCCACATCGTACACGACCCCCTCAGAGCCGCCGTCGAGCCATGTCGTGAGCCACAGCGGCAGGGTTGCCACAGCGATGTAGAGGGCTATCAAAAGCGTGCCGCGGGGCATCTCCATTCCTTAAGCAACCTGGAGCCTCGGGTTCCTTGTCCCCGGCGCCGGCATGCACCCGTGCGCCGGGGAAAGCGACGTCATCTCGTGCGTTGCAAGGTTTCTGGACCTACTCCTCGCTCTTGGGCGTGAAGATCCAGTCGTTGCTCTTTTCGCTCCGATGGCAGTCGATGCAACTGCCCACTTTGCCCGAAGCCAGCGCCTTGCCGTTGGGTTTGTACTTGGCCCAGTACCAGTCCCCCGCCTCGGGGTTGTACCCCTTGATCTTGTACATAGGGGTCAGGGCCTTGAGGGTTTCCTTGTCCTTGCCGTAATTGGCCTTCATCAGGATGGAGCCGGGGGGCATCTCCGTTTTGCCCTGCCTGGCCGCCTTGAGGGCCACGCTGTTGGCGTAGAGCTCGAGATACGCGCCGTGGGGGCTCTGTCCCGGGTACATGCCCTGGTGGCCGGGCCAGTATCCCCATCCCTGGTACGGATTTTCCTGGGTGACCCACT
>CAYNCR010000207.1:0-5425 GCA_964395575.1 uncultured Desulfohalobiaceae bacterium | reverse complement strand
CTCGCGGCAATTGCCCAACAAATCAGCAAGTTAAAAATATTTTCATACAAAAAAACGCGAGCACGTCCCCGTCGGGCAAATCCTCCGAACGGGATCATGCTGGACGGCTCCGCGTGCCCGGCTCAGTCCCCCTCGAGCAACCTGGCGCGCCTCTCGAGCTTTGCCCCCAGGTCCCGGAGCAGCTCTCCGCCCTTGACTATTGACGACCGACGGCCGGCATCACCTTGAAGCCTTCTGTGCACCCATTCCGCAATGTAGAGGATTTCGGCCACATCCAGCTCAATTTCTTGTCCGGCCCTCTCCCCGAGCTGTTGCACCAGCATCTGCCTGGCATCCTCTCGAGCTGCGATGGCCTGGCTATAGCGCCGGACAATCTTTCCCCGCTCCTCCTGCATTTCCCCGGCTTCGCCCTTTTGAGCGTCTTCTCCGCCCTCTCCCAGCTTCTCCTCGATCTGACTCAGCTTGTAGTTGAAATGGACTGCCTTGTTGTCCGCCTCAAGGTAATCCGCGATCAGGGTGTCCAGCTCCCGGTTTTCCCCCAGGGTGATAAAGACCGTGGAAATGTTTTGCAGATAGGAGCTCCCCAGTCGAAGCATCTCGGAAATATCTGCGTCTGAGAGCTCCTTCTCGCGCACTTCCCCTTCCGGACCTTCCACGCGCCGGGTACTTTCCCGTGCCTGGCGGATCAAAGCGCGGACAAAGCTGTCTGAATAGCGGTCATAGGCACTTTGCAGGATTTTGGGCTTTAAAAGATGGTCCAAAACCTCCTGTCTAGCCTTTTGCAGGGCGGAACTGGAATGCCTGAGGCCGGTCAGCTCAGTGCCGTATCGCGCGTTGATGGCACGCACGCTTATGCGAAGCGTCCCTTTCTCCCGGGGATTGTCCATACCCCATTCTGGGTGATAACTGGACACCACGAAATCGGCCAGGTCCAGGACAAATGCCGGGGTCACCACTCGCCGCCCTTCCGGCGTACCATTGGCTTGACCTCGCTCTTGCGTCCGGTTCTTCGAGGCATTCTCCGACCTTCCGGCGGAGCTCCCTCCTGTCGAGGCATTCTCCGAGGCATTCGGCCCGGAGCTCCCCTCTCGGGCAGTGGTCTCCTGCTCCGGGGAGGTCCGTTCCTTCTCTTGTCCTTTTTGCCGCGAAGCATTAAACTCGTCGTTTTGCGAAAACAAGAGCCAAGCCGCTGCAAAGGCGAGCAAAAGCGCAAGGGCTATGATGCCCAGCTGGACTTTCTTGGGTTCCATATTTTGGTGATCCGGCTCGTTGCATCGACCCCGCCTTGCGACACACTTTCGGAAGGCGGGGTCTGACAGTGGATGAATGTATTCAGACAATAGCAGAAAGCCATCCCCGCTTCAAGAAAAGTCAAGTATTGCGAGGAACTCATGCACGGAGAGGAAGGGAGAGCCGCCATGCCGGATACACTGCTGCGGGGTCCCTTTCGCAGCCGCAGGGACATTGTGCTGGCCTCGGCTTCCCCGAGGCGGCAGGAGCTGTTGCTGAGACTGGGATTGGATTTTCTGGTCCGGGTCAGTGACGCCCGCGAACCGGACTGGACGGAAAACACCGAAGCGCCAGAGGATTTCGTCCTTTCCGCCGCGCGCAGCAAGGCGGAAAGCGTGCTCCCGAGCCTGCCGCACGGTGTAGTGCTTGCCGCGGACACCGTGATCGCCCTGGACGGAGATGTCCTTGGCAAAGCCGGGAGCAGGAAGCAGGCGCTTTCCATGCTGCAGCAGCTCGCTGGCAGGACCCACACAGTGCTCACCGGATGCTGTGTTGCGGACAAGTACGGCGGCGAAGAAACCTTCGTCGTCGGCACCGATGTGGCTATGCCCGCCCTCGAGGAGAGCACGCTCCGGGCCTATGTGGACACCGGGGAATACGAGGGCAAGGCGGGCGCGTACGCCATTCAGGGGGTGGGATCCTTTCTGGTGCGGGGCATCAGCGGCTCCTACACCAATGTTGTGGGGCTCCCCCTGCAGGAAGTTTTGTTTTGTCTGCAGCGAATGGACGCCGTCGAGACTCTTTCGGAGAGGGAAGCATGAAAGCGTATCAACCGGCAGTGCATCTGGCCACTTTGGGCCCCCTCGGCTATCTGCGTCCCGCCCCCGGCACATGGGGCTCAATTGCGGCAGCCCTTCTGACGCCCTTCCTCTTCACCCCGATGGCTCCATGGCTCAGGGGAACCGTCCTGATCCTTCTCCTCGGCGCAGGCACCTACGCCGCTTCACGCGCCGAGGAGGCCTTCCGGTGCAAGGATCCCCAGGCCGTGATCATCGACGAGTTCGCCGGTCAGCTTTGCGTCTTCCTTCTGGTGGCCAACCCGCATCCCTTCACTATCGCCGCCGGTCTGGTCCTTTTCCGCCTCTTCGACATTCTCAAGCCCTGGCCCGTGGGGGCCTCCGAGACATGGCTCCCCGGAGGCCTCGGCGTGATGATGGACGACATCCTGGCAGGGGCCTATGGCCTGCTTTGCCTGCACCTCCTGCTGGTTCTTTTCTAGCCCGATGTGGGGGATATCTGAACGGATCAGTTGACCAGGCTCTGCACCGGTGCCGGAATACGTCCACCGTGCCGCATGAAGCCGTCCGAGCATCCGGAGCCGGGCACGCTCATGATCGCGGACTCGCCGAGCAGCCCCCCGAATACGGCCCTGTCCCCCGCGTTCTTGCCCGGTACGGGGATAAGCCGAGCTGCCGTGGTCTTGTGATTCATCACCCCTATGGCGATCTCGTCGGCGATGATCGCGGCGACTGTCTCCGCCGAGGTATCCCCCGGAAGGGCCACCATGTCCAGCCCCACGGAGCAGACGCTGGTCATGGCCTCGAGCTTTTCCAGACTCAACCGCCCCTCTTCGGCGGCCTGGGCGATGTTGAGGTCCTCGCTGACCGGGATGAAGGAACCGGAAAGCCCGCCCACGTGCGAGCTGGCAAAGGCCCCGCCCTTCTTGACCGCGTCGTTGAGCAGGGCCAGCAGGGCAGTGGACCCCGGGGCGCCGATACTCTCCAGCCCCAGGCTCTGGAAGATCTCGCCCACGCTGTCCCCGACATTGGGAGTGGGAGCCAGGGACAAATCCACCGTGCCGAAGGTGACATCCAGGTCCCGGGCCACTTCGCGTCCGATGAGCTCGCCCACCCTGGTCACCTTGAAGGACGTGCGCTTGATCACCTCGGAGAGATCGCCGAAGCTCAGCGAGGCGTCCTTGCCGAGCACCCGCTGCACCGCCATCTTGACCACGCCGGGCCCGCTGACCCCGACGTTGACCACCGCCTCCGGTTCTCCCGGCCCCAGATAGGCCCCTGCCATAAAGGGAACATCCTGGGGTATATTGGCGAAGACGCACAACTTGGCACAGGAAAGGCCGTCCTTGTCCGAGGAGAGCTCCGCTGTCTCCTTGATGCAGCCGCCCATCATGGACACCGCGTCCATATTGATTCCGGCCCTGGTCGAGGCCACATTCACGGATGCGCAAACCCTGTCCGTGGTCTGCAGAGCCTTGGGTATGGCCCGGATGAGGGCCTCGTCACCATGGGTCATGCCCTTTTCCACCAGGGCGGTAAATCCGCCGATGAAATCGATATCCAGATCCCGGGCGGCCTGATTGAGCGCCTGCGCCACCTCAACGAGCTCATCCCGGCTGAAGGCGGCTCCCACAAGGGCAATGGGGCTCACCGATATGCGTTTGTTCACCACATCGATCCCGTAGGTCCGGCCCACGTTGTCGCAGATGGAGACAAAGCTCTGTCCCGTGCGGATGATCTTGTTGTAGACATTCTCCTTGAACCGCTGCAGATCGTCGCTGATACAGTCATAGAGGCTGATGCCCAGCGTCACCGTGCGGACATCCAGATTCTCGTTGCGCACCATCTCCAAAGTGGAAAGGACTTCCTTCTCCGAGAGCATACTCTCCCCCGCTTTCTGTCGCTCAACGGTTTGCGTAAATGCCGGGCTCGCAGGATACTGATCCTGACCGGCCCGCCATGATCTGTGACCGGCTCCCTGGATCAGCTGACCAACCGACTCACTGACTCACTGACATATTGATCCACCGACTCACCGACTCATATCCGGCACGTATCCGCAAATATGCGTTTATGCTGTACGCTGATTTCCAGCCCCACCTCTTCCGCCTTGGCCTTCAGCGCCGTGACGAACTCGGACAGATTCTGTCCCGTGGGGACATCCACCTCGTAGATGGCGACGGTCTTGCCCGGAAAGGAAGTACTGCGGCTCACAAACTGCATGTTGACGATATTGACCCCAAAGGCCCTCATCACGCAGGTCACAGCGGAAACCAACCCCACTCGGTCCTCGCCGATGGAGACCACGACAAAGGGCTCCGTCTGAACGGGAGCGGGGCTTTCCGTTTCCTCAATGACCTGCACGGAGATCTGGAGCCCCTTGTCGGCAAGGGCTTGATTAAGCTTCCCCTCCACGTCGTTCGTTTCGCAGCTCTTAGAAGTGGAAACAACAAAAATCCCGGCAAATTCCTGACGCAGGACCGTCTGGGAAACATTCTCGATGTTGCAGCCCATTTCGGCCAACAACGTGGACACGTCACAAACAATTCCCGGGCGATCCGTGCCCAGGACGGTTACAGCAAACTGCATACATTCTCCCCGCTTGGCGTTTTGGCTCCGCACATCTTCGCCGTTTCTCGGACACGCCCTTCGGAAAAATCCCCTTAGAGCCCAGTCAGGAGAAGCAAGGCATCACCCGAAGCGTCCCTGAATTGCCCTTCTCATTCACATCATTGCGCTGGGTGTGTTGACAGGGCCATTCGCTTCCCCTATGTTCGATAGCACGCAAATCGAATAAGTGTTACGAAATCATCGCGAAACGGAAATTCGCACCGCCAGTCCTCAGTATCGCCCTGCCTGACAGGGAGGCTCTCAGGAGGCGGACAAGCTCTGAAACTCTGTACCCGCCGCGCTCGAGGAAAGAAAACAAGATATTACGCGAGGTCCGGAAGCTGTCAAGCTCCGGCATCCCGGGGGGCTTCGAATCGCGATTTCCCACGCTTCCGAGGAGCGTTCCTCTTGCAAGCCCAACCCCCTTTGTGGGAGCGCTCAGCCAGGCCTCGCTGTATCTCCGGATCATGCAAAGGGTCGGACCCATTTTCCTAGAACCCTCATTCCCGGGCCGACCCGAGCACAACCAAGCATGAAAATGGCGCGCGGGGAGCCCTGTTGAATCCTGCCTTCGGCAGGGCAGCTACGCTGCATTCAACAGGGCAAGTCGGGGATTGCGCTGATGCCCGTGTTTCATCCCGGCGTCCAGTGCAGGGAAGGGCGCACGCTGAGCGACTCATGCCCGCGAGACACCGGTTGTTCTCCACAAACCCGCGGCATCGCGAACCTTACTGTCGCTACCGGCAAGATCCCCATATCGCGAACAACAAGGGCTCGCCTGTTTATGA
>CAYNCR010000206.1:0-5454 GCA_964395575.1 uncultured Desulfohalobiaceae bacterium | reverse complement strand
AGGTGTATTATGAAACCCAGCGAAGCGCTCCACCCGCCTTCGCCTCGCGGTAATTGCCCAACAAATCAGCAAGTTAAAAATATTTTCATACAAAAAAAGCAGAAGCAAGAAAATCAAATAACAATATCACCATTTTTGTTACTTTTCGCGCCTTGCGCTTGAAATTTTTCAACGGCTGTTACGCGGAACGCTTGGGCTTGCCCCACGGGCAGGCTGAGACACAGACGCCACAGAGGTAGGGAGGGATGTGCTTGTCCTGTTCATTGCGCCGCAGTTGCTGGACACAGGCATCGAGATCCACGGCTTCCTGACGTGTGGCAAAGTGCAGATCCGTGGAGGCATTCTTGATCGCTCCGGCGGGGCAGGCCTCTACACAGCGGGTGCACTTGCCGCATCGATTCTTTATGGGCGCATTCGCGGGCAAAGCCAGGTCCGTAAGCACGGTGACCAGGCGGACCCTGGGACCGAACCGGGGCGTGACCAGCAGGAGGGACTTGCCCTGCCAGCCGAGCCCGGCATGGAGGGCCACCGCCTTGTGCGGCAGGGAGGCCACGAAGCGCTCTTCGTCCAGGATGTGGCTGGCCGGAATGGGCAGGGCCTTTCCGCCCCAGGATTGCAGGAGGCCGGAGACCCGGGTCGCGATCTGATCCAGAAGGGCGTTTACGTTTTGATAATGCCGGGCATAGAGCGGGGTTGGCCGCTCGGTAACGGGATCCATGATCCCGTCCGCCAAGCGAACGGCTATGGAGACTGCCCGGGGGGAGCCTTCCAGCAGATCCGGGGGATCGGTTTCGATTCCGGCCAGACGGGACGTGTCCGCTACAGCCGCCAAGTCGGCACCCCAGTCTCGGGCGGCGTCGAAAAGGGGTTTTGCCGTGGAAAATGGTGTATCGTGCATAGGAACAGGCTTTTAGCAAAGGAGTCGGCAGGGCGCAACTCCGGTCCCGGTGAGATGCGGTAAAGAGCCCTGCCGTCGCACAATCAGCGGCATTGCGGGAGCTAGACAGCGGTGCCGTTCTCCCAGCCCATGAAGCGCAGATTGATCGTATCGGCCAGGCGGGCGGCACCGATCGACTCCTGGACACTCAGGTCAGCGATGGTGCGGCGGGGTATGCGGAAACCACGGGCATGGGCCCTGCCTGGAAGGATGAGCTTTACTCCCTGCTGCAAACCGGGTTGGAAAAACGGAAGAGGCGGATTCGGGGCATGAACTTGGACGTATCTCCGCGAGAGTCCATTTCAGTTTGCAGGTACGGGGATGGCCTCCGTTCGGAGGAGAAGCTCAGTTGAGCTCGGTTCTCATGAAACAGGATCAGCGAACACGAGAGCTGGAGGGTCTGTCCTGAAATGGTGGGGGCTGGAACACACTTTTTCCAGCAGAAAGTCCCTTGCTCCCTGGTGGGGGCTCATTCTTCAATCGGGAGCAAGTTGAACTCGACGTTCTCCAGATCCTCCTGGAACTCTTCTCCGCATTCGAAGGCGGTGTCATTATCCTCATGGTACATCCAATTGATCTCTACATGAATACCGTTCCTGGCAGATTCTTCCAATCTGTCGAATAGGTTCATGAATACCTTGGAGCTGCTGCTGTTGAAGTAAACGAGCTCAACATCAACACGTATCCCGGAATTGCTGACATTATTGAGATATTCTTCCAGCCATTCCATCATAGGGGCATAGAAGCTCGCAGAGTTCTCGGGATAGGATTCACCCTTTATTTGCAAGTGATTCTCCTGGGGATCAAAAAGGATCCATGGAGTGGACTTGGTTTGCTCACGAGTAAATATATCCATAATTTCTCCGGTCAAATTCATCTTCAGACACAGCTGTTTCGGGAAGCCGGATCCTATTATATAACTGCCTTGACGACAAAAAAGTTGTATCCGTTCTCCATGCTGGCGATTTCGTACTCAATCGGATGCGTTGCCTTCCTGGCCATTTCTATGAATCCCAGTCCAGCCCCTTTGCTTGCGTCATCAGCCTGGAGGCGCCTTTGCTGTTTATAGTAGTGCTTGAGCTCATCCTTATCCATGGATTGGATTTTGGCAAGTTTTTCCTGGAGGGGTTCCTTCTGATCTTTCTGGATATAGTTCCCGCTTATGATATAGAAGTGCTCTTCCTCTTTGCCCACAATCAGCACGCCATAGCTTAACTCCTGCTCTGCTTCTTGCGGAGTGATTCTTTGAGCCGAGTAGTTGATTATATTCTGCATCAGCTCAACAAATATGGAAAACACTTTGTGGGTAACATTGGTGCTTGTTTCCTCCAGGCTCATTTTCTGCTTCAAGGTTTGACCTATGCCCTCTAAAAGACTTTGGGAAACAGGACCACTGAAACTGAAGATGATTCCCTTTTCCTGGAGCTGATGATAAAAATTCTGTATTTCTTCCTGCATTTTTGTCCATCCTATTTCATGATATTCAATGATTCTGTTTCCCCTGAGTCAGTGTTTACTGTGCGTCAAGGCCGTTCTGTCCACAGAATTGATTGCGTCCAGCCTCTTTTGCCGCATAGAGCTGCTTATCTGCCGCCTCCAGCAGTTCCATGTGCGTGTTCTTTTCAGCTGGCACACAACAGGCGATGCCGCTGCTTACTGTAATATGCGGGGCAATCTGCGAATATTCATGGCCAATATCCAGGTCGCGAATACTCGACTGGATTTGTGCAGCCATGCACTTGGCCCCGGAAAAGTCTGTATCCGGGAGAACTACGGCAAATTCCTCACCGCCGTACCTGGCGACAAGATCCCCGCTCCTTTTAATACAAAAGCTCAGGGCTCGGGCAACGAGCACTAAACATTCGTCACCCGCGCTGTGTCCATAGTGATCATTGAACTGCTTGAAGTAATCAATGTCCAGGATAATCAGGCTTAAAGGCGATCCGCTGCGCACCGCCCTGTTCCATTCCGTTTCCAGGAATTCATTGAAGCGCCTTCTGTTGGCGAGGGAGGTCAGTCCGTCCACATAGGACATCTTGGCCAGCTTCTCTTTATGGGATTGGAGCTCAGAGTTGAGCTCATTGAGATCGTTTTGCATACGATCACCCATTTTCACGAGACGCTTCGTCTGGCGAAAAAGCTTCCTATACGCTTCCAGGAGGTCGCAGAAAGGCCCATATAAGGCATTGTCGCTGAAATCCTCCGACTGAAGGAGCTCTTTTGCCTCTTCGATGATCTTGTGTTCCTGGGAAAAAAGCTCATGATCCGTCAATATGTTCTCCTGCCTGACTTCTTCGGAGATTATCGCGATTCCCGCCTTCAGTTCATACGGATATCAAGGTTCCAGACAAAAGCCCACAAAGGTGACATCATCCCTTTGTTCCTCGTTGCCCTGGTGCTGAGCGAACATCTGCTGCAGAGCCTGTTTCTGCTCTGCCATGCTCCTGTCCTGGACGGATTCCAGAAAGGCAATCAAGCGCTGCCTCCCCAGGGGCAGCCCACTGTCTTGGCCCACCTGATCGTGAATCCCGTCCGTGCACAGATAGAAACACTGCTTGTCCCGAATAGATATGGAGTGGGTCTGGAAGGGATAATCAGGATCCGCCGAGCGGTAACCCAAGCTTTGCCTATCGCCTTTGATCTCTGTGACCTTCCCGTTCGCCAGGTGGAACAGGCTTAGGCGGCTTCCGGCGAAAAACAGGGTTTGCCGGGAGCGGGAGTAGACACACAACCCCATGTCCAGACCGTCCTCGGAAAAACTGGACGAATCCTGATTGGAAAGCATCCCCTGTACCACACGGCTTACTTCCTGCAGGACCGTGGCGGGATGGTCCAGACCGATTTCACTGACTACTCGATTCAGGGCGGAAACAGCGGCCATGGTCATGACCCCTCCCGGAACACCGTGTCCGGTGCAGTCCAGTACAGCCGTGGCAAAGCCATCCCGATGCTGACTGCTCCAAATAATATCCCCGCTGATCACGTCCTTGGGGTGCCAGATGCAAAAGCTTTCCGGGGTGAACTCCTTGAGCTGATCCTCGGTGGTCAGGATGGCCTGCTGAATGGTTTGCGCGTAGTGGATGCTTTCCATAACCTTGTTCAAGATGTGTGTCTTGGCCTGATTCGCTTCCTCGGCATCCTCCTTGGCCTTCTCCAGCAGGTCTGACTTTTCCTCCAGCTCACTGGTCCGCTCCCGGACCTTTTCCTCCAGCTCCCTGGTGTGACTCTTGATCTCCTCAACCATGCCGGCAAAAGCCCGAGTTAGGTCGCCAACCTCATCAGCTCCGGTAGAGGGCAGGGAGACCTCGTAGTTCCCCTGGGCCAGAGAAGTGGCTGATTGATGCAGCCTATTCAAGGGACGCAAAACAATCCTGTCCACTCCGTAGCCGAACACCAACAACAGGATCGCGAACATTCCGGCTAAGGCGGCGACAACCATGGCGATCCAGGTTCCCTCGACCACTTGCGCGGCCTGCAGATCCACAGCACTGACCACGTGCCAATTGAGCTGCGGTATCCAGGTCAAGGCCACAAGCTGTTTTTTGCCATCCAGATCGGCCCAGAAGGTCTCAACGCTTCCGGGGTTCTCTTGTGCCTTTTCCATGGCTTGGGTCAGATTTTCCTCCCCGGATGATCCGGAGAACTGATTGTGGAAAGATGACTGGTCTTGGGGAGAAGAAGCGTTCTGGTTTTTCGCTTTTGCTCCAGAACCGTAAGCGATGAGGCTTTTGTCCGGATGGGCCTGAATAAGGCCCTGGTCGTCAATGATTATCGGGGTCACCCCGGGTTTGTCTGTGGTAATGAATTCTTGCAAAAATGAGGACAACTCCAGGCCCGTTCCGGCCATGCCGATTTTTTGGCCATCATTTTTGATAATAACATCTATCCAGACCTGAACATTTCCCAGGTGAACATCCGGATTGACATTGATGGTGAATGTATCGAAATCCTCCATGGTATGGAAAAACCAGGAATCATCGGGATCATCCGGATCGAGCTGATAGCGGGGTTCTTGGCTGTATTCCTTGTCCGGGCCGTTGTAATAGTAGGCCAGGGATTTTCGGTTCACAAGGAAGTAATTGTTGCCCTGAAAGGCTTCCCGGTATCTTTGGGCTTCCTGAAAGAAACGGGATTTTTTCTTGGGGGAGTCCTCGTCCATGAGCCACTGCTGGAGAAGGACTGAATCGGCGAAACGTTGAGCCAGGGCCAGCTCCTTGCTGACCGGTTCCTTGATTTTCTGGGCCCTGAGCAGGGTGAAATTTTCAGCATATTGTCGACCAAAATGGGCCTTGCCCCTTTCCAGAACATGCCATCCTATCAGTATGGTCGGAGCCAGAGCCACAAGGCAGGCCACCACCAAGGCCAGCATCGATTTGGTTCGCAGCCTGAAATTGAAAACGCCCATTTTCTAGATAACCTCTTGAGCATGCTCTTCAGAGCGTCCAGCCAAACAGGCTGAAGTTCTTCCCTGGAGCAGAGTGAAACAGATTCCGGAACAAGACTCCACAAATATATGG
>CAYNCR010000205.1:0-5475 GCA_964395575.1 uncultured Desulfohalobiaceae bacterium | reverse complement strand
CCCGATCCCGCAGCTTGTGCTTCTGGATCTTGCCCGTGGCCGTCTTGGGCAGCTCCATGAACTCGAAGAACTTGGGCACCTTGAACTTGGCGATCCGCTCCTTGCAGAACTCCTTGAGCTCATCCTCGGTCACCTGGGCCCCCTCCTTCAGGGTAATGACGGCCTTGGGCACCTCCTGCCACTTCTCGTGGGGCATCCCCACAACGGCCACTTCCAGCACGTCCGGATGCTCGTGAACGGTGTTCTCCACCTCCACGCTGGAGATATTCTCCCCGCCACTGATGATTACGTCCTTGAGCCGGTCCTTGATCTCCACGTACCCATCTGGATGAGTCACCGCCAGGTCCCCGCTGTGGTAGACCCCGCCGCGAAAGGCCTCCTCGGTTTCCTCGGGCTTGTTGTGGTACCCCAGCATGACGTTGTTGCCCCACATCACGATCTCGCCCATGGTCTCCCCGTCGTGGGGCACGGGCTCCATGGTGGTGGGATCGATCACGTCCATGAAGGTGGTGGTGATGTAGGGCACTCCCTGACGGGCCTTGATCTTGGCTCGCTCCTCGATGGAGAGATCGTCCCACTCCTCTTTCCATTCGCAGAGGCTGTGGGGGCCGTAGACCTCTGTCAGGCCGTAGCACTGGGTAACATTGCAACCGAGCTCCTCCAGCTGCCGGATGATGGCCGGGGACGGGGGAGCACCGGCGGTGTTGATCACAAAGCCGTCCGGAACCTTTACTGTGTTCTTGCTGGCGTAGTCCGCCATGGCGCCGAGCACAACCGGGGCGCCGCAGAGGTGTGTGGCCTGGTTGCGGGAGATCTCTGCGAAAATCTCCTCCGGAATCACCTTGCGCAGACAGATATGGGTCGCCCCTGGCGCACTCACGCCCCAGGTGTGACACCAGCCGTTGCAGTGGAACATGGGCAGGGTCCAGAGGTACTTGGACCGGGAGTGGATCTTGTATTCCAGGATCTCGCCCAGGGCATTGAGGTAGGCGCCGCGGTGAGAGTAGATCACGCCCTTGGGCTTGCCCGTGGTCCCGCTGGTGTAGTTCAGGGTAATGGGCAGAAGCTCGTCCTCCACTCCCAGGAAGAAATTCTCCGGCTCAACGTTTATGAACTCTTCGTAATCCGGGGCGTCGAAGGCCTTACCCTCGACGTCGCAGACGTTGACCACTCCGATATCGCCCACCTCTTCCAGAATGGGCTCCACCGAGCCGCTGAACTCCGTATCTACAAAGACAAACTTGCTCCCGGAATCCTGGAGGATATAGGAGATCTCCTGGGAAGAAAGCCGAATATTGATGGGCACCAGAACGGCGGACAGAAGCGGTACGCCGTAGTGGGCCTCCAGCGTGGGCGGAATATTGGGGCAGAGGAAGGCTACCTTGTCCCCTTTCTCCACGCCCTGCTGCTTGAGAGCTGTTGCCAGCCTGAGCACCCTGTTCTTGAGCTGGGAGTAAGTGGTTTGCTGTTCCTTGTAGATAACAGCCGTCTTGTCCGGAAAGGTGTGCGCGCTTCGTTCCAGGAAATGGAGCGGGCTGAGCGGCTCGTAGTTCACTTGGCGCATAGCGGTGTTACTCCTTGGTCTGGGATTCATTACGGGGATACGATCGCCTTTTCTCTTTATGATTCGGGACCCTCCAAGTAAACAGTGTTTACAGAGCTCCCAAGGGATAAATAACCCTCGAATGAGGGCCATTTTAAAATGGCCTGACATCGAGGCTCTGTCAAGCTTTCACGACAGCGCTGTTTGGCAGCCTACGACAAGCCGTGCTATCACTGTATGCTCATGCGGAATATAGCGATCTCCCGCACAACGGCAGGCACAAGGACGAGGCCATGGCCCGCGAGCACAACACATTCCTCCGCAGCCCGGCAATGCTCCAATCCGCCCTTCTGGCAGGCGTATTCCTCTTCGTCTTTCTCCCCCGGCTCATCCCGGCCCCTTTTCTCGCCTCCATCGAGTCGGAATTCGGGGTGAGCCACACCGATGCCGGGGTTATTTTTCTCTACCTTGCAGTGGGCTACGGGCTGGGTCTCATCGGCTCGGGGTTCGTGGCAAAGGCCCTTACTCATCGCAAGACGCTCCTGATCTCCGTTTTCGGCGGAGCCTGTGCCATGTTCGGGATCAGCCTGGCCGGACACTTTCTCCTTCTCAAGCTTTTGCTTGGTCTTGCGGGCATATTCTGCGGCCTGTACGTCCCCTCGGGAATTTCCACCCTGACTTCGGTTGTTCCCAGACAGCACTGGGGAAAGGGTCTGGGCGTACACGAAATCGCCCCCAATTCCAGCTTCTTTCTGGCCCCGCTCATAGCCTCCTTTGCGGGAGGCGTCTTCTCCTGGCGCGCCGTTTATGCCTTCCTGGGCCTCGGCGGAGTCCTTATGGGCCTTCTCTTTTGTTTTGCCGGCAGAGGCGGGGACTTTCCCGGCGAGGCTCCGCTTCCGGAGGTGGCCCGCCGTCTCTTGACCGAAACCCGCTTCTGGATTCTTGTGGCCCTTTTCGCCTCTGCCGCAAGCGTGGCCTTCGGCAGCTACAGCATGCTCCCTCTCTATCTGGTCAGCGAGCACGGCCTGAGCCAGGCCTGGGCCAACCAGCTCATTTCCTTCTCCCGAATCCCCTGTCTGGCCGTAGTCATGGCCTCGGGGGCGATCCTGGACCGCGTCGGCGTCAGGCGAACGATCAGCGTCGCCCTCTTCGGCGCCGGCATGCTCACCGTGCTTATCGGCACACTCAAAAACCATCCCCTTCAGACGGCCGTCTTCTTCCAACCCATTCTCGTGGTGGCCTGCTTCCCGGCAGGATTCACCGCTATCTCCACCTGTTTCTCCCCCCAGGTTCGCAATCTGGCCATTTCCATGATCATTCCCCTAGCCATGGCCCTGGGCACAGGATTGCTGCCGGCTCTGCTCGGCTGGATCGCCGATCTGGGGCTGTTCCCGTTTGGCTTCGTCCTGCACGGGGGATTGGTCCTGGCAGCGGTTCTGGCGGTTCGCCGGCTGGACCTCGGACACTGCGACAATGTCCGGCGAACCTGAGCTTGACCTCCCAAATACATCCCGAGCTTCGGAAAGACCCAGCGGTCCCACTTGACAGAGAGATCAATTCGAACCTACAAAGTCATATCTTTATAGGTTAAGGGAGACCAGTATAAAGGTCCTTATCAGGCAGAGTGCTCAAAAAGTTCGGAGTCGAAGATTCCCCTGGAAACCCTTCTTGGTTGCCAGGGACGTGGAACTCTTTTGAGAGCTTGAGCTTTTCAAGCAACAAAGCAATCAAGGTCTGGGGCGCCCTGTTGCATTATTGACCTGCGAGCTTCCCCACTCACTGCAATCTTAGGAAATTTTCAGTCCATATTTCGCAAGGGAGAAAAAATGATGAGACGACTTGGAGCGCACAAATGGATCGCCACGGTTCTCGCGGGCCTGGGACTTCTTTTCCTGATTCCCGCAACAGGACTGGCCCAGCCCTCCATCCTCATAGGCCATCCCGCCTGCCTCTCCGGCGACTATGCCGAAGCGGGCCAGCAGGCCGTCGCCGGGATCAAGGCCTGTATACAGTGGGTCAATGAGGAGTACGGGGGAGTCAGCCTCAACGGACAGAAATACAAGCTCGAGTACAAGAACTACGACTGCGCATCCCAAAAAAAGAATGTCCCCCAAATCATTCAAAAGCTCATCAATCAGGATAATGCGGACGTGATCTTCGCCCCCTACAGCTCGGGGCTGACCTTGCACGGGGCGCCGGTGGCCGAAAAACACGAGATGCTCTACATGGACCATGGCGGGGCGAACAACAAGATCTTCCAGCAGGGCTTCGAGTACATCGTCCAGACCATCGGCCCGGCCACAAGCTACCACAAGGGCACCCTGGAAATGCTCAAGCAGATCGCCCCTTCCAGTCACAATCGCGTGGCCCTGGCCTACAAGGACTCCGAGTTTCCGCGCATGGTCATGCAAGGCGCAGAAAACCACGCGGAAAACCTGGGCTTCAACGTTGTCTTCAAGGATACCTACTCTCCCGACGTGGAGGACCTCACACCCCTGTTAAAGGAAATGCAGGCCGCTGATCCGGACATTGTCCTCGGAGGCGGCCATTTTGAGGATGGCGAGCTCTTCTGCAGGCAAGTGACGGAAATGGATTTCGATATCAAGGCGCTCTCCCTGATCGCGTCGGTCACTCTGCCCGCCTTCTATGACGCTATGGCCGAACGTACGGATCTGAGCAACAAGGCCAAGGGGGTCATCGGCCCCTCCCACTGGGAAAAGGGCGTCAAATATTCCCGGAAATCGGCCAAGAAAAGAGGCCTGCCCTGGATCGGTCCCAGCCAGGAGGACTTTCTCTGGTTCTTCCAGCAAAACGTGAACAAGGACATGGAACCGGATTACCATGCCGCCGAGGCCGGGGCCTCTGTCCTGGCCTACGCTTTGGGTGTGGAGCAAGCCAGCTCCGCGGATCCGGACAAGGTGCGCAAGGCCTTGGGAGAGTTGGAATTCATGTCCTTCTACGGCGGCTGGGATATCAATGAAAGGGGCATGCAGGTGGGACACACCATGATCAATGTCCAGTGGCAGGACGCCCATAAGCCTCTTGTCTGGCATGACGGCGAGCGGGCCATTGTCTGGCCCGAGGCCGCCCAGACCAGCGCGCCAGTCTATCCCATGCCCACATACGAGGAGTAGATCGACGAAACCCCCTTTTTTTTCGTCCAGGCTTGTGAGCCCCAATCACGCGATACCAGAGAATCAAGAAGGCCGGGAGGATGCGTGCCTCCCGGCCTTTTTGATTCAAGGCGCAATCGGCCGCAGGACAAAACCACAGCCGGCCCGAAACCCATAGCCCCCTTATTCTTGGGCGTCCCTAGGCAAAACGAATCAGTCGGATAGAGAAGGAACGCCGCAAACAGCTTGCCGGTCTGCTGAAAGAACGGGAGCAGCAAACGGTCAACATCGGACACGCCCTTATAACCATCATTCCCGGGCCGACCCGGGCAGAACCAAGCATGAAAATGTCGCGCGGCGCGGGTGGACGCTGAAGCCCTTCGCTTGACTTTTGAGGCAAAAACATTAACAGAAGTTGACAGTCATATGCCTGGGGCTTTCCTCTTCTCAAAGCATTCTTGTACGCTTATGCTCGCCAGACAGGACCACCAGCTTTTTACCGCCGGATACAGCCGATCAAGCTCTCCACTGGACAACCCGGATATGGTCGAGGAAACGAAACACAACGGTGAGCGAAACCGCGCCAATATCAGAGGGCGAGCAACCACTCACCCAGGACACAGACCCGGAACGAGAATATGGGCACAACCGCGCTGAAAGACGCAACACTGATCCCTGTAAGCGGAGAACGCATCGAACAGGGCACTCTGATCATCGACGGGGACAGGATTGCGGCCGCGGGTCCCTCCTCTCAGGTGGAAATTCCCGAAGGAGCCGAAGTTATCGACTGCAGGGGCAAACATGTTCTGCCCGGCCTCC
>CAYNCR010000204.1:0-5561 GCA_964395575.1 uncultured Desulfohalobiaceae bacterium | reverse complement strand
GACTGTTCCCTGAACACAGAGAACGAATGGTCCGGAACAGATCACGAGGATGAGGCTCCGTTCTAGGCGCATCCCTCGTCGAGTCCTTATTACCCTTTCCGGGAAGCAAAAGACACCCCGCGCCAGGGCGCCCCAGGGGCACAACCCGCTTCCCGCATTCCCCCCACGGTTCCGGCACCAACGGCTCACTTGCCGCACGCCCCCCTCTTCTGCTAAACAAGATCCGGAACTCGGCTTGGCGTATTGCATGAGCGCACTCATTCGGTTCGTCGAAGACGAAATGTGTCACCTCACTCTTGCTCGCGAACACTGATCCACCATGCAGAAGAAGAAAACGTCCAGCCCACTGTGGCAGGAGAGCCTCAAGCACTACTTCCCCCAGGATATCCGCACCAGGGGCAATGCCTATGTCCGCAAGGGCAGGGTCCGCCTCAAGAACGCGACGTACAAGCTCATCACCGGCCAGGTGTTGGGCAGCCGGGCCTACAGCATCGAAATCGCCATGGACGAGGAGGACAAGAGCCAATTACGGGTCCTTTGCACCTGCCCCCACTTCCGGCGAGGGCACGCCTGCAAGCATCTCTGGGCAGCCCTGGTCGCCACTGATCGAAAGCTCCACGGAGAGCCGAAAGTCTCGCCTTCTTCCTCACGCAATATCTCGCCCTCTAAACCGGAAAGCGGATCCACGCCAAAAACCGCTGAGAGTCGTCCATCCCAAGGGGCTAACCGGACAAAGACGCCCCGGGACTGGCGCAATGTCCTGTTTTCCCGAAACGACCCTGTGGGGATAAGCACATGGGATCCCCCAACACCCGGCGGATTCCGGCTTTGCTATGAGCTCCTCTTGACCAATGGGATGGCCTCTCTCACAGCGCAACAGCAGTACATCCGCAAGGATGGCTACCCCGGCCGTTCCAAGGGACTGCAGCATCAGGTCCTTCACAATCCCGATCTGCCCCACGAGGACCGAATCATCCTGAATACCCTCCGGGCCGCCGCACCCCGGGGGCTGATTTCCTCTTCACCTCAGAGGGTGCATCTCTCCATCCAGGAGATCACCCTGGTCATTCCCTATCTGGCCCAAACCGGCCGCTGCTCCGTTTTCAGCCAAGACTCCGCTCTGGCCTCCCCTCTTCGTCCCGGCACCCCCTTCGATCTCCAGACCGTCTTCGCGACCGAGGGCAAACGCCCGGACAAGGCCAAAACCCTGAGCCTCAAGCCCATGGTCTCCCTTCCCGACGGGAACGGCGGGGAAACACGCACCCCTCTGGAGGACCTTCCCCTGTTTCTCGGGGACTCGCCTCTTTTCTGCATTTCCGGAGAGAAGCTCTACCGGGTTCGGGGTCTTGACGGACAGCAGGTGAGTGCCCTTAAGTCGGACAATTTTCGGATCCGGGTGCCCAGAAAGGATCTGGAAGATCTCGTGGAGGCCCTGGAAACGAGACCGCAGGCTCCCACAGTGGAGCTGCCGGAGAAACTTCGCCTCAGGGAGGAAAGTGCCATTTCCCCCCTTCCGAGGCTGCGTCTGGAGATCAAGGAAACCGGGCTCCAGGGAGACGTGACCTTCGACTACAACGGATTCGCCGTGTCTCCGGATGAAGAGCGAACACGCCTTCTGGACCGGGAGAACTGGCGGGCCATCAACAGGAATGAGCAGGCCGAAGGACAGCATCTGGACGAGCTCTGGGAATGTGGCTTTCGCTCCGAGAGCCGCTCCTGCGGCTGCTCCCTGGAGGAAGCACCGGAGGCGATCGGCTCCCTGCTGGAGCGGGGATGGCGCGTGGAGGCCAAGGACGGCAAGCCTCTGCGCAGCGGATCCACACCGTCGGTGAACGTATCCTCCTCCGGCATGGACTGGTTCGACCTGGACGGGGAGGTCGAATTCCCGGAAACATCCGTTGAGCTTCCCAGGGCCGTGCACGAATTCCTGGAGGGTAATCGCACCGTTCGACTCGACAACGGCAGCCGCGGCCTGCTCCCTCTGGACTGGCTGCGCAGGCACGCCGGGGAGCTCGCCCTGGGGCTGGAGACCGATGGCAAGCGCTCCAAGGGCTCCAAGCAGGAGGCCTCGCTGCGCTATCACAAATCCCAGGCCCTGGCCCTGGACAACCTGGTGCGAGAGGACACCGGAGCCCACCTTGAAGACCACTTCCTGCGGATCCGGGACGAGCTCCGCAGATTCGAGGGCCTGGAGCCCGTCGAGCCGCCATCGGAATTCCGAGGTGACCTGCGGGAATACCAGAAGGAGGGCCTTAGCTGGTTCGAGTTCCTCTCCCGCTTCGGCTTTGGCGGCGTTCTAGCGGACGACATGGGGCTGGGCAAGACCGTCCAAGTGCTGGCTTGGCTGTTGCAGAGAAAGCATAATGGCACCGACGCGCCCTCCATCGTGGTCGCTCCCGCTTCCCTGGTGCTCAACTGGCGGGAGGAAGCACGTCGTTTTGCCCCGCAGCTCAGCCTTTTCGCCCATATCGGCCAGGAACGTGCATCCGGAGCCGAGGAGCTGCATCACGCGGATCTCGTCCTCACCACCTACGGCATCCTGCTCCGCGACGCATCCATGCTGGGAG
This sequence comes from uncultured Desulfohalobiaceae bacterium, assembly GCA_964395575.1. Classification (GTDB taxonomy): domain Bacteria; phylum Desulfobacterota; class Desulfovibrionia; order Desulfovibrionales; family Desulfothermaceae; genus JAIPDU01. The sequence goes on along the minus strand of CAYNCR010000204.1, from coordinate 2,994 downwards.
AAATCCAGTTCGACCACGCCATCCTGGACGAGAGCCAGGCCATCAAGAACAGCCAGAGCAAGACCTTTCAGGCGGCCAAGGCCCTGCACTCCCGACACCGCCTTTGCCTTACCGGAACTCCCCTGGAGAACAGTCTCAGTGAGCTGTGGTCGCAGATGGATTTTCTCAATCCCGGGTTGCTGCGCTCTTCCACGCGTTTCGAGCAGACCCTGGCTGGTCCCGCGCAACGTGGAGATAGCCAGGCCGGGGAAAGCCTGCGCCGGCTGATCAAGCCCTTCGTCCTCAGGCGCACCAAGGAGCAGGTCGCCCCTGAGTTGCCGGACAAAGCGGAATATACCATCACCTGTCCTATGCACAAAGAGCAGTCCGAGCTCTACAGCCGCTTTCTGGCCCACTACCGGGAATCCGTTCTCGGTGTTGTGGATGAGCAGGGCATGAACCGCAGCAAGATCAAGGTCCTGGAGGCCCTGCTCAGGCTGCGCCAGATCGCCTGCCACCCTGGTCTGGTCGATCATCAGGGCACGGATTCGGGCAAGATGGACAAGCTGCGCGATCTGGTCCGCGAGGTACGCTCCGGAGGCCGCAAGGCCCTTATCTTTTCCCAGTACACCAAGCTGCTCGGGCTGATCAAAAAGGAGTTTGAAAGCCAGGGGATCCCCTACTTTTCCCTGGACGGGCGCACTCCGCAAAAACGCCGCAAGCAGCGCGTGGACGCCTTCCAGGAGAGCGAGGAGAGCTGCTTCTTCCTGATCAGCCTCAAAGCCGGGGGTACGGGGCTGAACCTGACCGCCGCGGACTACGTCTTCATCCTGGATCCATGGTGGAACCCGGCTGTGGAGATGCAGGCAGTGGATCGCACGCACCGGATCGGGCAGGAGAAGAAAGTGGTCTCCTACCGCCTGATCAGCGAGGCGAGCGTGGAGGAGAAGGTGCTCTCCCTGCAGGAAAAGAAGCAGGAAATGGTCAGCTCCGTGCTGTCCGGAAGCAACGACATGATCAAGAATCTTACCAGGGAGGATCTGGAACATCTTTTTTCCTAGGCGTTCCGCGTTCCCCGCTCAGCGTTCACCGTTCCGGGGTCGGCGTTACCTGACCCATGCCGATGCGGATTTCCCCAAGCCGCAGCCCGAAGGGTAAGCCTGCGGTTGACCCGGCCCCGCATCCGCATTACTTCTTCTATTCGGAACAACAACGGAAAGCGCCATCCAAGCACGCGGCGACCCGGAGAGCTCCTATGACGCATGCACCCCACGGAGCGGGCAAGAGCAGCTTCGATCTTATTGATGCGGAGAACCTTCTGCTCCAGCTCGAGCCCCTGCGGGGCAGGACCGTCCTGGATCTTGGCTGCGGATACGGGGACTACAGCCTGGCTCTGGCTGAGCGCGTCGAAGCGGAAGGCGCGGTGCACGCCGTGGACCCCTGGGAGGAAGGCATTGAGGAGCTTAAGCAGCGTGCCCGCGAAATCGAGGGCGCTCCCATATATGCCCACATTGCGGATGCGGCACAGGGCATCCCCCTCCCGGACAACAGCGTGGACCTTTGCCTCATGGCGGCTGTTCTGCACGACATCATGCACGACGGGGGCCACGAGGCCGTCCTGGCCGAGGTGGGCAGGGTCCTCAAGCCGGAGGGCACGCTTGCGGTTCTCGAGTTCCGCAAAATCGAGGGCATGCCCGGCCCGCCAGTCCACATCCGACTCTCGGAGGACGAGCTCCGGGAAGTGCTTTTCCGCAACGGTTTCGCGGTCGGCTCGGTCTCGGACAATGGGGATCAGTTTTATCTTGCCCTGGCCCAACGGATTTGACAAACCCCGAAAGAAAACTTATTTATTCCCTGAATCACTTCTAAAGGAGGATAAGCATGGTAGAAATCACCGAGGGTGCCAAGTCCTTGCTGGACCAGCACTTCGAGAACAAGACAGAGGTACCGCCTATTCGGGTGTATATGGCCGCCGGTTGAGGCGGTCCCCAACTGGGGCTTGCTCTGGATGAGCAACGAGACACCGACGAAGTTTTCCAGGTGAACGGATACACCTTTCTGGTGGAAAAGAGCCTGAACCAGACCGCCGCTCCCATTGAGATCGACGGCAATCAGTTCGGGTTTCGAGTTAATTCGAATCTCAATACGACCCAAGGGGCTGACAGCGGCTGCGGCTCCTGCAGCTGCTAGGCCGAAAAGCCGGACACCGAGTGTCCGGCTTTTTTTTGACTCCCGCATAGCCCAATTTCAGAGAACTATCCATGAGCCGCAATCCCGGCAGCTTCACCGGTGTCATACTCTGCGGCGGAGCCGGATCCCGCCTGGGCGGCAAAAACAAAGCCTTCCTCAGCCTCGGCTCGCAATGCTTCCTGGAACGATTGCGACACACCCTCGCCCCGCTTGTGGACGAGCTTCTCCTCGTGGCCCGCGATGAAAAGGTCTTCGCGGATTTCGCGGAACGGACCGTTACGGATATCTATACAGCCCGTTGCGCCCTGACCGGCATCCATGCCGGCCTGAAGCACGCCTCCACCACTCACGCCTTTTTTACAGCCTGCGACGCCCCATTGCTTCGTCCCGCCCTGGTTCAAGGGCTCATGCAGGAGACCACTCCCGATACCGACGCTGTGGTTCCGGAATACGACGGCTATCTGGAGCCCTTGTGCGCGGTGTATTCCAGAGAGTGCCTCCCCGCAATCGAGCAGCTCCTGGACAACGAAACCTACCAGATCCGCAGACTCTATCCCCGGATCCGGGCCAAAACCGTGGGCAAAGCCTTTCTGCGCGAGCTGGACCCAGACATGGAATCCTTCTTCAATGTGAACACCGAACAGGATTTGAGGGAATTGAATGAAAGGCTCTAAGTGGACCAGAGGACGGAAGACGGACGTCAGACGTCAGATGTCAGACGTCAGAAGACGGAAGACCGAGGGCAGATGTCAGACGTCGGATGTCGGACGTCACCCATCATATCTCGGTCTCCATGGCCTCGCGCAGGATGCGGTCGCCGCCCCG
>CAYNCR010000203.1:0-5584 GCA_964395575.1 uncultured Desulfohalobiaceae bacterium | reverse complement strand
TCCCGGAAGAGGTTCTCCAGGACGTGGACGCGGAAGTCCGTGGCCCCGATCTCCCTGAGGAACGCGGCGATCCTGGCAGGAGTGTTTTCCGGATCGGTGTACACACCCACCCATTCGTTTTGGGCCAGGGCCCGCCGCAGGGAGAGCAGATCCTCGCGGCCGTGCAGGGACACCGTGGCGATGTCCCCCCAGGGCAGACCGAGCCTGGCGGCAGCGGCCTGCAGGACCGACACTCCGGGATGCACCCGGACCGCGTCCGGGCCGAGCTCCCGGCAGAGGCGGGTGCCGATGCCGTAGAACAAGGGATCTCCGTCCGCGAGGACCGCGACGCGGCTGCCCTGTTCCAGGCGGGTGACGATCTCCCCGATCCACTCGGACAGCGGGGTCCGTAGGGGCAGGAGCTCGGCACCGCTGTCCCTGAAGGGTTGCAGGATCTCTTTGCCGCCGGCCAGGACGTCGGCCCCCCGCACGACGGCATCCTCCTCGGGAGGCAGTCGCTTTGGAGCGGGACCGAGCCCGACGATGCGAAGCGGATTGTCCCGCAGCGCGGCATGGCTGCTGTTATGGGTTCGATGATTCGTGGTCAAGGTTATTTTATCCGGCCACTTGCTACTTGATATTTCACCATGGTGTGACTCGCCCGTTTACTTGCGCTCACTCGACTTGGGGGTCAAGAGGGATGCTGCGGCAAGCGAGGCTTGCCTGCGTCTTTCCCCGAGGCAACGGTCCGCCGCGGGAATTGTCCCGCATGTCGAGCGACCGGAGGGAGCGGGCGGTTAACACCTCAAACGTTTCATCCACTTCTGTACAATAGCCCGCCGTCGAAGTCGAACACGTAGTAGGCGATTTCCGCCTCTCCTCCGGCGAATGCCTCCGCCTTCTCCCGCGCCCTGCGAGCGACATCGGCCACCACATAATCCCGGTAGGGGCTCTGTTCGAGGATCTGCAGGGCGTGGCGCGCGGTGTTCGCCTGCTCCACCTCGCGGGCAAGGCTTTCCTCCACCCCCGCATTGAGGCACCAGTCCGCCAGGAGAGAGAAGTCGATGCGGCTCACCTTGGCGTGGGTATAGCTGTGGCCCTGGGCCATCTTGACCAGCTTGCCCCAGAAGACGCTCAGGTGAATAGTCCGGAAGTCCCGTGCCACCGCCTGTTCCAGGGAAAAGGCGAAGAAGTCGGCGATCTGGACGAACCCGCGCTCAGGCAAACCGGGCATATAGCTTGCCAGGAGCCGCTCGCTGCGGCCGCCGGTGGAAAGCGCGATTTCCCGCAGCCCCTTTTTGCGGGCCACATTTAGGCCTATGCGGATGGTCTCCCGATAGGACTCCTTGGAATAGGGCAACACCGTACCCCGGGTGCCCAGGATGGAGACGCCGTCCACGATGCCCAGCCTGGGATTCATGGTCCTTTGCGCCAGCTCCCGGCCCCGGTCCACCTCGAGGATTACCTCTACTGCAGAGAAAACACCGGCCTCGCGCAAGGCCTCGCCCACGGCCTCGCGGATCTGGCGGCGGGGCTCGGGATTGATCGCGGCCTCGCCCACTGCCACGGGAAGCCCGGGCTGGGTCACTCTGCCCACGCCGCTGCCTCCCACAAGCTCTACCTCGCCATCTCCGCCGTCCGGCAGAAAGCGGAGCCTGGCCCGGATGCGGGCCCTATGGGTGACGTCCGGATCGCTTCCCGCGTCCTTGACCACCTCCGCTACGGCCTCCCCGTTGTCTTCATCCACCCGGTCCACCGGGACAGCGAGCCTCTTTCCGTCCGGCAGGGGGATGTCCATGTTTTGCGAAACATCCACGCCAGCCAGCACAAAAAGGGCCGTCTTGGCCGCGGCCGCGGAGCAGGAGCCGGTGGTGACGCCGATGCGATCGCCGCTGCGGCCCATTGCGACTCAGGCCTCCCGTTCCTGCCGGAGCAGCTCGGCCAGGGCGTTGAGACAGGAGGCGGCGAGAGCCGAACCCCCTTTGCGGCCGCTCACGGTGATGTACGGGATCTCGCTCTGGGTCTGCAGGCGCTCCTTGGACTCGCTCGCGCCCACGAAGCCCACGGGCATGCCGATCACGAGCGCGGGCGAGGCCTCGCCCGAGGCGACGCGATCCAGCAAGGCCTCCAGGGCGGTGGGCGCGTTGCCGATGACGAAGACGGCCTTTCCGCAGTCGCGGACCGCCACCTCCATGGCCACATCGGAGCGGGTCCGTCCCGAGGAACCGGCCCGCTGTGCAACTTCGGAAGCGTTCAGGTAGCAGGCGGTCTCGCATCCCAGACCCTTGATCCGGGCCCCTGTCAGTCCGGACCGGGTCATTTCCGTGTCCGCGACGAGGGGGCGCCCCGCGGACAGGGCCTTCTTGCCCGCCTCGACCGCCCCGGGATGGAAGCGGACCAGGGAGAGCATGTCGAAGTCCGCGGAGGCGTGGATCATGCGCCGCACCACCTGCCACTCTTCTCCCCGGAAGGGGCGCGGCTCCTCGACTTCCGCCTCGATGCGGCGGAAGGACTCTTCCTCGATCCATTGGCCGTATGATTGCGCTGTATTCGAGCTCATGGGTTCATCTCGGTGTTTAGGGGTGTCCGGGTATGTCAGTGTATCAGTCAGTCGGTTGATCAGTGAGTCAGTTGTTTGCTGAGACACCGATTGAGCGACTCACCGAGTCACCAAATCACAGCAGCGTATTCCAGTTCACGCATGCCTGATAACGAATAACGATAACAGATAACAGAGTCCTCCAGTCACGATCATGATGCTTTCAGCAGGGGCTGTTGTCCTGCCTGATTGAGTCCCTGTCCAGCTCTAGACCGTAAAGGGCAGGGTGAAAAGCCCATAGATCCCGCCCACGACGAGGAGGCTGAGCACCCTGGCGAGCTGGCCCAGGAGCAGGATCTGGGTACCCATGCCCGGGGTGTAGATGCCCAGATAGCGCGGCAGCTGGTGCCGCAGGGCCCGCACGGGAAAGGCGACCACATTGCCCAGGAGCAGGGCCAGGGCCCCCTGGTGCAGGCCGAGGACCCCGTTCTCCAGCAGGGCCCCGGCTGTGGCGAAGCCCGAGGTGTAGTCCGCCAGAAAGGCGATGATGACCATGGACAGGGATTCCACCGGAAATACGGCGCCCACCGCCGTTCCGGACAGGACCTGCCGCAGGGCGTCGAAGGCGCCCAGCTGGGTCAGAGTGTACACGAAAATATAGATGGGGACTACGTACTGCACGATTCCCAGGAAGCGCCTCGGGACCCTGTCCCGCAGCTGGGCGGCCACATTCTTGAGCCCCTCCCTGGGCGAGGAGGCTGCGCCCGGCTCCTGGTCTTCCGGCTCGCTGGGCGCGGCAAGGAAAAGGCGTCCCACGAGCAGGAAACAACAGGTGCGCAGAATAACCGCGGTAAAGACGAGCCCCATGTAGATCCCTCCGGCCAGGCCGGCCAAAGGTAGCACGATAAACAGGGTCGTGGGCAGATGGAGGAAGAAGGCCGGAAAATGGTTCACGAAGTTGGTCAGAAAGAGGTGGCCCTTGCCGATGTTCCCCTCGCGATAGGTGTCCACGAGCATGGCGTTGGCCGCCACCCCGGAGAAAAAGGCTGTTGTGAAGGCGGCGCCGCAGCGTGATCCCAGATTGGCGAAGCGGAACATGGGGCCGGCCAGCCGTGCCAGATGCTTGGTCCAACCCGTGGCCTCCACAACCTGGCCCACGATCAGCCCGACCCCTACCAGCAGGAGAATTCGGGTGAGGGGCCAGGCCAAATCCTCTACTGCTGCGGCGGTCCCCAGGTCGCCCACTCTGGTGAGCCAGACGAGCAGGGCCGCGGAGAGGAGCAGGGCGACGGAGAGCCCGAGAAGGGGATTGCGCTTCCCGCGCCGGGTGCGGGATGTCTTCGCTTGCGTGCCGCCGGTAGTGCTCATATCGGTGAATCGGTGCGTCAGTGTGTCAGTGCGTCAGTGGGTCAGTGCGTCAGTGGGTCAGTGCGTCAGTAAATCGGTAACTCGGTGAGTCGGTGAGTCAGTCCTTCACTGAGCTACCGACATATTGACTCACTGATTCACCGACTCACCGACACACTGGAAATTATTCCTCGCGCCTGCCGTGCTTGGCCAGGACCAGGCTCCAGTACTTGGGCCTCTGGAGCTTCATCTGCTGCAGATCGGTGAAGACCTCCTCTTCCGGGAAACCGCAGCGGACCACCCCGAAGCAGCGCTTGAGCCCGTTCTCGGACAGGGCCTCCACGATGTCGTCCAGGTGCTTGTACGCCTTGAGAAAGACCACGTTGTCCGACTCCTTGGCGATGCGGCGCAGATTGTCCCCGCCCTTGACCCCGGAAAGGACGACCAGGTTCTCCTCGCCCTCCACCAGGGGAGTGTTCACCGCCGCGGCCCCGGCTTGGTAGGAGGTGATTCCGGGCACGGTCTCGATCTTGGTGTGGGGCGCCTTCTGCTGGATGATCCGCAGGAGGTAGCCGTAGGTGGAGTAGGTCAGGGGATCGCCCAGGGTAAGGAAGGCGGCGTCCTTTCCCGAATCCAGCTCCGCGATAATGGTGTCCGCGTGCTCGTGCCAGGCCCGGCTGGCCACCTCCTGGTCCAGACTCATGGGGAAGGGGAGCAGCTTCAGGGGCGTGTCCTCTGGCAAATGGGTCCAGGCGATGCGTGTGGCCATGCTGTAGTCGTTCTTGCTGGAGCAGGCGGAGAAGATGCAGTCCACCTGCTGCAGGATGCGCACGGCCTTGACCGGGATGAGCTCGGGGTCGCCCGGTCCCACGCCGATCCCGTACAGGATGCCTGTTTGCTGTCCGCTGTGCTTTTTTTCCGTCATAATGCACCGTCACTCCTGATAGAGTCCGTGGATGGCCCGGCGTACCTCCTCCCCCACCTCGGGAGTGAAGCGCTCCGGATACAGGATCCGGCCGATGCGGTAGATGCCGAGCAGGAGCCTGGGGGCGGGGCGGGAGACGATGTGCTCGTCCACGATGTGGATCTCGCCGCGCTGCACCGCACGGATCAGGGAGAATCCGGGCTCGTCCTCGATCATCTCCCTGGTCGGCTGATTCATGGGGCCCTTCTGGGCCAGATAGACCTCGATCTCCTCGGCCTTGGCCAGAATGCGCTCCTTGCCGTAGGCCGCGATGTTCGTTTCCCGCACCGGCCGCGCCCCCTTCGCCACATTGATCCCACCGGCGGTGCCAAGGACGTGCATGGCGATGGACTGCGGAGAGAAGGTCTTCATTTCGCTGTGGATGGCCTCGAAGTAGACCCGCTTCTTGTCCTCCGCGGATTGGCCCAGCCTGCGCAGCTTGTTGCGGGTTTGCCGGAAGAGGCGGATCAGCTCCTTGGCGCGCTCCTGCTCGCCGGTCAGGACCCCCAGGATGCGCCAGTATTCCATGATCTCTTCGGGCTTGCGCGCCTGCAGGGAGACTACCGTGATCCCCGCGTCCCTGAGTCTGGAGACGAGGCGTCCGTAGCCCCGCTCGATCATGGGTCGGATCAAAACCAGGTCCGGGTTCACGGCCAGGAAGCGCTCCACCCCGTCGCGGTAGGAGAGGGTGGGCTTCTCCCCGGCCCGCGGGGGATAGGGGTGGCTGTCCGACACCGCAGCGACGCGGGAGCCGG
>CAYNCR010000202.1:5416-5593 GCA_964395575.1 uncultured Desulfohalobiaceae bacterium | reverse complement strand
AGCTCCACGGCGAAGCAGAAGGCCCAGGAGCGGGCGGAGAAGGCCGTGGACAAGCAGATGGCCGAGATCTGCGTCTATCAGTTCAAGCATGCCGACAATAGCCAGCAGAAGCTGAAGAAAATGACGGAGATGGAGTATAACTGGGATCGAGCGGAATATATCCGTGAGCACGGCTGG
>CAYNCR010000202.1:4067-5397 GCA_964395575.1 uncultured Desulfohalobiaceae bacterium | reverse complement strand
CAAGAGGATCATGAAGATGTACCAAGACAAAAAAGGCAGTTAGCAGGTCATTTTCCGTGCCCATCCTTTCCATCGGAAAAGGATAGGCACGCTGCTCCTTCAATGTTCCCCTCCTGGTGATCGCTTCAGGCGATAGAAGTCCGCCCGGGCCGTTTTCAGGTCCGGGCGGGCTTCTTTGGGCCCAATGCAGTGGCGGGTGCAGTTGGCTGACAAGATGGGAAGGCATGGCGAGGTGGGGTTCGACCGAAGGGAAGGCGGCCCGCCCTCCGTTGAGCCCAGTTTCCTATTTCATCCTGGAGTCCCTGGTGGAGCCGCTGTCCAGGTCGGTCACGGTATGGGTCGAGCCGTTGAAGTGGTGCAGGACGTTGCGGTGATAGGTCCTGCCCGCCCGGTCCATGAGCACTTCCACGGTCTTGAGGTGGACTCTCCGTCCCCATATGAAGTGCACGTGCTCCATGGTCTTCTGGAGGTACTCCGAATCCAGAGGATTCTCCTCGAAAACGTGCTCCAGATACAGCTCGCCGCGGTTCTTGAAGTTGCCGTTCGTGACCAGGATGCGCGGCTGGCCCCCGTCCGCGTGGAGCTCCTTGAGCTGCTGACGGATCACTTCCGGCCGGGATTCCGCGATCACCAACTCCTTGCCCCCGTCCCTGGAGCGTCTCTCCTTGTAGACATAGAGCTGCAGATCGTGGACCAGCTCGTCGGTCAGGAAGTGCTCCAGAAGCATGCGGTCCGAATAGACGGTCCGCAGCCGGAAGATCTTGTCCAGCCCCTTGTTTTCCTGCGTGTCCCAGTGCTCGCGCTCGTATTCATCCTCGACCTCCCGCCATCTCTTGCCGTATTTGCCCGTGTCCCAGCGCTCTTTCACGTCCTCCAGGATCCGCTTGCCCACGAGATAGGGATTGAGCTGAAAGGGATTCTCCGCCAGGACCGCGGAGTGGTACTGGGCATAGTATCCGTGCTCTTCGGGAGTGAGATAGCGCTCCTCGAAGAGCCGTCGCATGACCCGTTCGTGCCAGAAGGCGGCCCATCCCTCGTTCATGATCTTGGTCCGCATCTGGGGATAGAAGTACAGGCCCTGGTTCCGGATCACGGAAAGGACGTCCTGTTCCCAGTCCTGCAGGGGCTTGGGGGATTCCTGCTGGATGTAGCCCAGTAGGTCGCGCTCCGGCTCCAGAGGGGTCCTGTGCACCAGCTCTCGAGGGTCCGGGTTTTCGCGTTTTTGCCGGGGATAAAGGTCCTCGAAGGCATCGTGACCGCTTTGGGGGTCCTCGCCGCCGTAGAGGCGATCCATCTGTTCCTGTCTGCTCTCCTTGCTTTTGTGGATGTC
>CAYNCR010000202.1:257-3967 GCA_964395575.1 uncultured Desulfohalobiaceae bacterium | reverse complement strand
CGCCGTAGAGGCGATCCATCTGTTCCTGTCTGCTCTCCTTGCTTTTGTGGATGTCCGGATCGATGTTGTACTGCAGGGCCAGGCCGGCGTCGCAAAGGGGCTCCAGCCGGGAAAGGCCGTGGCGCTCCTCATAGCGGTCGAAGCGCTTGGCCGCCTCATAGGCCTGAACGGTGATGTCACTGGGAGTGGCCTCGAAGAAGCGATTCTGGGTGAAGAAGTCCACGTGGGCGTAGACGTGGGCCATGACCAGAACCTGCACCGGAAAGGGGTTGGTCTCCATGAGAAAGGCCTTGGGGGGCGAGGTGTTCAGCACCATCTCGTAGGGCAGGCCCGATCCGGAGTGCTCATAGATGGTCCGCAGGCGCTCGTAGTCCCGTCCGCGCGACCAGTGCCGGAAGTTGACCGGCAGGCCGTAGGCCATGATCTCGAACATGCGCTGCGAGGGCACGATCTCGAAATCGATGGAGGTGACGCTGAGCCCCCATTCCTCGAGGATCTCCTGAATCCGCTGATCGATCCTTTCCAGGCGCTTTCGCTCCTCGGTCATTGCCAGCGCTCCTTCCTGAGAAATTCCTTGATTGCGGGGAGTATCCGTCTCTCGTCCTCGAAGAGCACCGCCAGGAACTGGTGGCGAGCGCTTTCAGAGACCACGACGCTTGGATCGTGCTGCGAGCTTACAGGCCTCAGGGCGAGGACGTTCTCCACGTGCCGCATGAGGTTGCTCATGACGCTGCGCTCCATGATCTCCCCGTAGCCCACCATATTCACGCCCAGATCCAGCAGGCGCCGCAGGGACTTGACCGTCAGCTCCGGATTCCAGTCGTCCCCGTCGGAAAAGAGGAAGGGATAGATGTTGTACTTGCTGGGGGGATACTGCGAGCCCACCAGGTCCGCGGCCAGATCGAAGGCGGTGTAGCAGAAGGTTCCCCCGCTCTCGCCCTTGTGGAAGAAGTGGTATTCGTCCACCACCTTGGCCTCTGTGGTGTGGGTGATGAAGCGGATTTCCACGTTGTCGTACATGTGCCGCAGGATTTCCACGAGCCAGAAGAAGAAGGAGCGGGCGATGAATTTCTTTTCCGTGCCCATGGAGGCGGAGACGTCCATCATGGCCAGGACCACGGCGTTGGAATGGTATTCCACGTCCTCCTCCATGGTCCGGAACCGGAAGTCCTCCCGCTCGATTACTGCGGTCGCCGGAATATGGGTCTCCGGAGAGAAGCTCGGGTCCCGCAAGAGCTCCAGGGCCTCGTTGAGATCGCCGTGGGCGAGCTCCAGGGCCGTCTCGCACTCCTCCTCCGAGCGCCCCGTCTCCCGCTTGAGCTCCTCGAGAAAGTGGACCAGGCGGCGCATGCCCTGCTCCAGGGTTCGCTTCTTCTCGATGTTGGGGCGCAGGCCGGAGCGGGAGATGCCCTTGAAAGTCCAGCCCTCGGGGGTGACCAGCTTGGCCACGTCCTTTTGCTCCATGTTGGGCAGCCCCATGTCCTCGAGCATGTACTGGATGAGCTCGGAGAGCTCGATCTCGCTCTCGATGTAGTCCTCTCCGGGCTGGTCTCCGGCCTGGCCGGGCTTGCCCCCGCCTCCGGGCTTTCGTCCGATTACGTCTCCGGGCTGGCCCTCGCCCTGGCCCACGCCGCCCCCTTCCCCGCTGGGCGATCCGTGCTTGAAGCGATAGCTCTTGATGCCCCGTATGGGCACCTTGACCTTTTCCTCGCGACGGCGGGTGATGATGCTTTCGTCCGCGACAATATCCCGCATGCCGCGCTTGATGGCCTCACGCTGCTTGGCGCGGTGCCGCGCGGCGTCCAGCGGACCCTGCTTGGTCTCGTGCTTGCGTTGATGGATGGGCATAATTTGTGGCGTTCTCCGTTCCCCGTTCTGGGTTCCGGGTTCTCCGTTCTCCGTTCAGCGTTCCCCGTAAGGTGCTCCAGTGGGGCTAGGGACAAAAGTCCATGGCGAGAGGAAATACTGATAACCGATAACGGATAACGAGATCGAAAGCCGGAGATTTCGTCCAGGGACCGAATGCCCTCAGGCAAACCATCATCCGACTTCCGCCTCCGACATCCGACCTCCGACGTCCGACCTCCGACCTCCGACCACCGACCTACTGGGACAGGAAGCGGGCGGCGTCCTCGATGAACTCTCGGGCGCACACCTCGCAGAAGCCGCGCTCGTTGACCAGGGTGTCGTAGAGATCGCTGGCCCGGGCTCGTTCCTCCTCGCCCTTGGGTTTGTCCTTGGAGACCACCAGGGTCAGCGTGTCCTTCATCTGGTGCAGAAGCTTCTTTTCCACCGCCTCCTGGAGGGGCTCATAGGTTTCGTAGTCGAAGTCCTGCTCCGTGGCCTTGTAGACCAGGACCTCCTGCCGGAACTGGTCCTTGCGGTTCTCGGTCACGCCGATGACCTCCTCGATGGAGCGCATGAAGGCCTCGTCCGGCTCCTGCCGTTCTCCCGTGAACTCGTCCCGGATCTTCTCCTTGCGGCAGTACGCGGTGATGTTGCGCATGTACTTGTCGAACTGCTCCCGAGCCAGGTCCTCGTACGCCCTGAGGAAGGCCTTGGTGACCTCCTTTTCCACGATCTTCTTGTATTCCCCGGTGACCGTGCCCTCCTTCGTCTCCTGGAGCAGGGAGTGGTAATACTGAACCTCTTCCTCGGAAAAGCCCATGTGGTGCTCGAAGTGCCGCTGCAGGGCGCGGATGGCCATCCGCGGGGTGAGACACCCGGCGTCCTCGCGCACCAGGGCCGTGTTGATGGCGTCAATGGCGTAGCGCGAGCTGATCCCGAAGAAACCCTCGCCCTGCTTGCGGCCCTCTTCGCGGAGCTCGCGGAGGTCCACGGGGTCTCTGTACTTGTCCTCGGAGACACGGTCTCCGTTATAGTACTTCATCTTCCGAATGGGGTCCTCGCAGATGTCGCTCTTGGCGTAGCGGGTGAGCACGGTAAACATGGAGACCACGTCCAGGGCGTACGGCGCGATGTGGATATGGCTCAGATTGCTCTCGGAAAGGAGCTTTTCGTAGACGCGCTTCTCGTCCCGGACCCGGAGCGGATAGGGAACCTGGACCATGTAGATCCGGTCGTGGAGAGCGGGCTCCTTCTCCTGGGCGAATTCCTCGAACTCAGGCTGGTTCGTGTGGGACAGGATCACCGTGTCCGTATAGATTTGGGGGAAGGTGGAGCCCTGGACCTTGATCACCTGTTCCTGGGCCACGGAAATGAGGGACCAGAGGAACTTCTTGTCGCACTTGAGCATCTCGATGAACTCGATCATGCCCCGGTTGGCCTTCTCCAGCTCTCCGGTGAGGCTGTAGCTGCGGGGATCGGCCTTGCCGAAGCGCGCGGACTTGGCCACATCCTCGTATCCGATAAGGTCGCTGATGTCCTGCGACTTGGGGTCGCCGGGCTGGAAGGTGGAAATCCCCACGCGGGCGCTCTCGGAAAGCCTGGTCTTGACCACGGGCACCTCCTCCCACCTGACCTCGACCACATCCCCGGACTCGTCGCGCTCGGCGTACTTCTCGAAGAGCATGTGGCGGCACTGGGGGCAGAGATCGCCCTCGATGGGCACGCCGAGCTCCTCCTCGAAGCTGGAGCGCATATGCCTGGGCACCAGGTGCAGGGGCTCCTCGTGGAGATCGCAGCCCTCGATGGCGTACAGAGGGATCTTCTCGCTGAACTCTTCCAGCCCGCGCTTGAGCATGGAGGCG
>CAYNCR010000202.1:0-247 GCA_964395575.1 uncultured Desulfohalobiaceae bacterium | reverse complement strand
AGCAGAATGCGCTTGCCGGTCTCCGTTCTCCTGGCACCGGCGGCCAAAAACTGCATCAGTTTTTCGTGGGCCTCCTCCTGGCCGTACATGGAGTCGGCAAAAAACATGTAGCGCTGGGTCGCCTCGCCCCAGCGTTCCCGCTCCGGGATCTCCTCGGTGCCGTGATCCATGACCGCGTTGTATAACCTGGCGGGCGCGAGTTGGGCGATTTCCGGATAGTCCGCCACAAGCTCCAAATACTCGCCGC
>CAYNCR010000201.1:0-5654 GCA_964395575.1 uncultured Desulfohalobiaceae bacterium | reverse complement strand
GAAAATCTGGCATCGTCTCCGCTGAAATGATTCAAAATACCCCGTGTCGGCTTACGGTTCGGCAAAGTGCTGAATAGTTACAACCCCGCGAACATTTACGCTGAATCCAGGGAGGTGCTGAATAGTTACCGCTCTTGGCCCTTTTTTCATAAAGCCCAAAGCCTTGAATGCCTATGCTGACCCATCCAATCGTGCTATACTTAAATATTATCCTTTGGAGGTTATTTCCATGCCGGGACGAAAAGCGCTTTCTCTTTTCCTCATGCTAGTGATTGTCCTCACCGTATCCGTTCCCCTTACCACTGACGCCGCAGACAAGAATGCCTGGCGCGTGGAGGGAAAGCTGATTCGCGTCGGAGATTCCAAGGGGCATGTGCTCGCCTTGGCCGGAGAGCCCGACTCAAGGGAAACCCTGCAAAAGGCAGTGGACATCGGCGAGGGAGGCACGGAGAAGGTTGAAGTGTGGTACTACCTGAATGAATCCAAGAGCAAAATGCACACCATCCACTTCCGAAACAGCAAGGTGAGCAGGATTCAGTGGGAAAGGTATTAACTGTCTATCCTCTTGATTGTGATCCTTTTGGCGTATTTTGCATACCGGCTGAGACACAGCAAAGCATAGAGAGGCTCCGCAATGGAACACACCCTCCCCTTCAGCACCTGGGGCCGCTGGTCCGGCAGAACCCCGGATGCCCAGACCACTCCCTCTCCCGCGGAATACGGATTCAAGGCCTTCATGGGCTGGGACGGCCTGATCGTGGCCGACGAAGGCGTTGATGTGGTGGATCTGTGCCGGGCCTACATGGACACGGTGCACAAGGAGTCCTGCGGACAGTGCCTTCCCTGCAGCCTGGGCACCCCGGAAATGGCGGAAATTCTACAGCGTCTGACCCGCGGCGAGGGAAGCTCCGGGGATCTCGAACGGCTGCGCGGCCTGGCTGAAAGCGTCCGCCAAACCTCCAAGTGCGGAGTAGGGCTCACCGGAACGAGGCCCGTGCTGGACGCTTTGGATTTCTTTCCCGGACAGTTCGAGAGGGCCCTTCAAACCGGCGTGTCTCGGTCCGATGAATACGCGGCCCGCGTCACCGCCCCGTGCACCGAGGCCTGTCCCTCCCATCTGGACATTCCGGGATACGTAGATATGATCCGCATGGGCCGCTACGGCAGAGCCGTGGAGCTCGTGCGCGAGGGCTGTCCCCTGCCCGGAAGCATCGGCCGTACCTGCCTTCGGCCCTGCGAGTTCAACTGCCGCAGGACCAAGCTCGACGCGCCCATCGCCATCAAGACCCTCAAGCGCTTTGCCGACGATATGGTCCACTCCGGAGAGCCAGAGACGAATCCCCCGACGCAGGCCAAAGACAAATCCCGGGTCGCGGTGATCGGAGCCGGTCCCTCCGGCCTGAGCTGCGCGCACTACCTGGGCCGGCGCGGCCATCCCACAACCCTGTACGAGGCCCTCTCCCTGGCCGGGGGCAGAGCGGCAACTGCCATTCCCGTCTTTCGCCTGCCACGGAATGTCCTGCTTCGGGAAATCGAACGTATCGAGCAAACCGGATCCTCGATCCGCACCAACAATGCGGTGTCCCAGAACATCGGCCTGCAAAACTGGCTGGAGGAGAACGGCTTTTCCGCGGCTTTTGTCGGCGTGGGAGCCACGCAGTCCGCAAAAATGCGCTGCGAGGGGGAGGACGCCGGATACGAGTGCTTCATGACCGGGCTGGACTTCCTGAAACAGGTCGCCCTGGGCGAGACACCGCTTCAAGGGGACAAGCTGGTGGTCGTCGGCGGGGGCAACGTGGCCATGGACTGCTCCCGGACCGCCCTGCGTCTGGGCTTCTCCGAGGTCCATCTGCTCTATCGCCGCACCCAGCAGGAAATGCCCGCAGACCCCAAGGAATTCGGAGAAGCCCGCGAGGAGGGCGTTCAGTTCCGCTATCTCCTGCAGCCGGTCCGCATCCGCTCCGACGAAAACGGACGAGTCGCGGGCCTGGAGTGTGTTCGGATGGAGTTGGGCGAGCCGGACGATTCGGGCAGGCGAAAACCGGAGCCGGTCCCGGGTTCCGAGTTCGTCATCGAATGCGACGCGATCATTCCGGCTATCGGCCAGACCTGTGTCGTGGACTGCGTGCTCCCGGAGGAGGACCAGGTGCAGCTCACCCGCTGGAACACCATGCTCGTGGACGAGATCACCCAGCAAAGCGACAATGAGCGGATATTCGGCGGCGGCGACTGCACCACCGGACCCGACTCCCTGATCAAGGCTCTCGCGGCGGGTAAACAGGCCGCCCGCCACATAGCTCAGTATCTGGAGACCGGAAGCTGTCGGGCGGAAACGGATGAGCTCCTGCAGAGCTATATCACCAAGCTCTCGGTCTTCGATCCGCAGGAAAGGCTCCCCGCTCCGGGAGCGAGCCCCCGGGCCGAGCCCGCCCTGCGTCCGGCGCACCAGCGACGATACGACTTCCGGGAGGTGGAAGAGGGGCTGAGCCATTCGCAGGCCCTGTATGAGGCCTCCCGCTGCCTGCGCTGCTACCGCATCGCAGTAGCGGCGGTTTAATGGCATCGGGTCATCCCTGACCACTGCATAATCCCAAGCCGAGGCAAGCGCTTATGATCCAAATCGACGACCACTCACTGGAATTCCGCGAGGGGGAAACCCTCCTGGAACGGGCCGAGCGGGCAGGAATCGAGATCCCCGCCCTTTGCCGCGTGGAATGGGCCCATCCCGTACAGTCCTGCCGACTGTGCGTGGTGGAGATCTCCGGAGCGGACACGCTCCTGCCCGCCTGCGCTACATGCGCGAGCGATGGCATGACCGTGTATACCGCGAGCGACTCCGTGGTTCGGGCCAGACGGGAAATCCTTTCCCTATTGGCCGGCTCCTTCCGGCACGAGGCCCCGCTTGGCAACCAGAGGGGCGAATCCTATCTCCAGGAGCTTTTCGATCGCTACGAGATCCTTTTACCCCATCCCCCTACACCCGTAAGGTCCTATCCGGAATTCCCCACTCCGGATATCCGCTACGACCCCCAGAAGTGCATTGTCTGCCACCGCTGCATTGCCGCCTGCCGCGAGGTCAAGAATATCGCGGCCATAGACATCCGAGCGATGGAAGGCAAAAACCGGGTAGTTCCGGACAGGGCAGAGCTCTGCGCCTCCTGCGGGGAATGCCTCCAGGTCTGCCCCACCCTTGCCCTGACCGATGCGATCGGGCCCGGCGGCCCCGATGCCTGGAAGGGGCGGCGCGTTCCCACGACCTGCGGCTACTGCGGCTGCGGCTGCCAGATGGACATCCATGTGGAGAAGGAGAGCGTGCTTGGCGTGAGCGCCCGTGATCACGTTGGGGTGAATCAGGGCAGCCTCTGCGCCAAGGGACGCTATGGGTACGAATTCATCCAGTCCCCGCAGCGCCTCACCTCTCCCCTCATCCGGCGGGACGACGGAAGCTTTCGGGAGGCAGGCTGGGAAGAGGCCCTGTCCCTGGCCACGGAGCGTCTGAGCGCAATTCGGGACCGGCACGGCCCGGACAGCCTGGCCGCACTGGCCTCGGCCAAGTGCACCAACGAGGAGAACTACCTCTTTCAAAAGCTCATGCGCGGCGTGCTGGGCACAAACAACGTGGACCACTGCGCCCGGCTCTGCCACTCCTCCACCGTGGCCGGGCTGGCCAGCGCCTTCGGCAGCGGGGCCATGACCAACCCTATTCGCGACGTGCTCAGCTCGCGGGTGATCCTGGTCACCGGCAGCAACACCACGGAGAACCATCCCATCTACGCCAACTACATTGTCCGTGCCGTGCAGCACCACGGCGCCAAGCTCATCGTGGTCGACCCGCGGCGGATCGGCCTGACCCGCCTGGCCCATCTGTGGCTCAGGCCCAGACTGGGCACGGATCTCGCCTGGCTCAACGGGCTGATGCACATCATCCTGCAGCAGGGATGGCAGGACGAGGCCTTCATCGCCGAGCGCACCGAGGAATTCGACGAGCTCGCCTCAGCGGTTCGGGGATACACTCCGGGCTCTGTTGCCTCGACAACAGGCATCCCGGGCGAGGATCTCCACAGGGCCGCGGAGCTATTGGGGACGGAGCGCCCCGCCTCCTTTTTCTACGCCATGGGGATCACCCAGCACGCCAACGGCACGGACAAGGTCAAGGCCCTGGCCGATCTGGCCATGCTCACCGGAAACGTGGGGGTGGAAGGGGGCGGGGTCAATCCGCTGCGGGGCCAGAACAACGTGCAGGGGGGCTGCGACATGGGCGCCCTGCCCAACGTCCTCCCCGGATACCAGCCCGTCGGGGACAATGAGGTGCGGCAGCGCTTCAGCCGGGCCTGGCAGTGCGGGGAGCTTCCCAAGGAGACGGGATTGGCCGTTACCCAGATGATGCCCCGGGCCCGGGAGGGCTCGCTCAAGGGCATGTACATCATGGGGGAGAATCCTGTGCTGAGCGACCCGGACCAGGGCCATATCGAAAGCGCCCTGGACAACCTGCAGTTCCTGTTGGTGCAGGACATCTTTTTCAGCGAAACCGCCCGCAGGGCGGACATCGTTCTGCCCGCGGCCAGCTTCGCGGAAAAGGAGGGCACGTTCACAAATTCCGAGCGTCTGGTGCAGCGTGTGCGCAGCGCTATCTCCCCTCCGGGGTCGGCGCGAACGGACCTGGACATCCTTGCCGATCTGGCGGAAAGATTCGGTGCGGACTGGGGGGAGTGCACGCCCTCGGGGATCATGGAGGAGATTGCCTCCCTCACCCCGAGCTACGCCGGGATCAATCACGAACGTCTGGAAGGGGGAGGCATTCCCTGGCCCTGCCCGGACAGGGAACACCCCGGAACCCCCAGGCTGCATCAGGGCCGCTTTGCCAGGGGACGGGGCCTGTTCTTTCCCGTGCACGACCGCAAGCCCCTGGAGCCGGAAACCGAGGAATACCCCTTGCTTCTGACCACGGGCCGCGTGGGGCCGCATTACCATACAGGAACCATGACCCGGCAGGGAGTGGGCCTGACCCGCCTCTACCCGGAGGCACTGGCGGAGATCCACCCCACGGACGCGGACAGGCTGGGCATCCGGGACGGAAAACGGGTGCGGCTCACTACCCGCAGGGGCTCCGTGGAGGCCAGGGCCCAGGTCACCGACCGCAGCGCTCTGGGAGAGGTCTTTCTCCCCTTCCACTTCCACGAGTCGCCGGCGAACAAGCTCACGGCGGCGAACCTGGACCCCGTGGCCCTGATCCCGGAGTTCAAGGTGAGCGCCGTGCGAGTGGAGAGAGTAGATTGAAGGGGCGTTCTCCGTTCCCCGTTCCCCGTTCAGGGTCCCCTTTTCTGCGTTCTGGGATCAGGCGAGAGGTTATAGGCAATGGCCTATTGGCAATGGATGACGCGAACATCACTGTCGAGAGCTCTTCTGCTTACGAGTTTCTGTTCACGGTCTGAAAATTTCATACACCCCTCTTTCCCGGGCCGACCCGGGCACAACCAAGCATGAAAATGGTGCGAGGCGAAGGCGGGTGGACGCTGAAGCGCGGGTTTCATCCCGGGTTTCCCATGATGGGATACGAAACACCTCATCGACATTCCCGGATCACTTCCGGGGAAGCAGGATTCAAATGGTGTGAATCATGATGACTGGAGGGAATCAAGTACACCTCAAGCGGT
>CAYNCR010000200.1:0-5694 GCA_964395575.1 uncultured Desulfohalobiaceae bacterium | reverse complement strand
ATCCGGGAATGTCGATGAGGTGTTGCGTATCCCATCATGGGAAACCCGGGATGAACCCCCGCGCTTCAGCGTCCACCCGCCTTCGCCGCGCACCATTTTCATGCTTGGTTGTGCCCGGGTCGGCACGGGAATGAGGATGTTATGACGGAGGAGTTTTCCAGTTTATGCCGCAATGCTGTTTCCCTGGCTCTGAAGAGGGCCCAGTTCCCTCTTCTGCATCCCTTCCTGCGGCGCGGCTTCTGGATCCGCGCCAGAGCTGGCGCTTGTCTCCGAGACATTCTGATCCGCGATCTGGGCCTCTCCGAGGAGGCGGTCCGGGACAGGATTCAGACGGTGTTCCTGGACGGGGAGGTTGTGGACGACTTTGACGTCGTCTTTCCCGGATTCGGTTCCACACTGGCCCTTTCCGCCGCCATGCCCGGCTTGCTGGGGGCGTGCTTTCGCAAGGGCGGGGATTTCGCCGGAATGCGCGGCTCCATCACCAGCAGGGAATGCTCTCCTGAGCCCGGCCGGGAAATAGGGGAACTACGGATCAAGCTCTACAACCTGCTTACGGGAGAATTGGGGGATACTCTCCTGGAGCGCGGCATCATGGCGGAGGCGGGCCAGATCAGGGCGCTCGTGGAGGAGCGTTTTCCCGAGCTCCGGCAGGCCCTGGCAGGCGTGTGGGTGGATGGTTCGAAAATCACTCCGGCTGAGCTTGTGGAATGGCTCGGGAGCAGGGCGGAGGGGGAGCTGATCGGCCTGCACATGATCGAGCCGTAGCAGGGCGTCAGCTCGGCTCGATCCACTCGCCCACATCTTTGTACTGCTTGCTCAGGGAAAGGAGCTCTCGCTTCTTGTCCTTGAACCGTCCCTTCATTCCCCTCAGCCAGTCCGCGTGGCGAAGGGCGGTGTCGCGGTCGGTAAAGATCTGGTGCTCTCCCGGTCGGACAGTAAAGGCAATCCCTTCCTCAGTCTCACGGGCCTCACCCTCGTTGCTGCAGAGCATGCACCGGACTCTGTACGGGGAGAGGAAGCGGAAGGTGTCTCCCCCGCAGACGGGACACAAGCCTTGAGATTCGCCGTTTTTTCCCTCCAGTGAGGCGGCGAGCTCAGCGATTCGGTCCAGATTGGCCCCGTCCTGCAGGATCTCAGCCGGCAGGGCCCCGTAGAAAACCCCGCTGGCGCGGATATCCGCCAGCAGGCATTTGAGAAAGCTTTCCACCCCGAGCTTGGTGTATCCCTCCTTGCCGGGGATGCCCGCGATGACAGCACCCAGGGCGGGCTTGCCCCATAGGGCGTCGCCGCGGCTGTAGAAGGAGAGCCCCCTGTCCAGAAGCGCTTTCAGACACGCCGGTGGACCGAGGAAATAAGTGGGTGAGGCGAGGACAAAGGCATCCGCCTGACACATCGCCTCGAGAACGGCGTGCAGGTCGTCCTCCAGACAACACTGGCCGGTCTCGAGGCAGGCATAACAGGCGTTGCAAGGGTGGATCTCGAAGCGGGGGAGTCTGAGCAGCTTCAGACGATGAGGCGTGCCCAGGCGCGCACTCACCTCCTTGATGAGCAGCTCGCAGTTGCCCAGTCTTCGCGGCGAGCAAACCAGGCCCAGGATGGTGTTCAACCGGCCGGGAGCGGATGTCTCGGAGTCGTTTTCCATACAGACGGCCTGAGAGAAGGTTGTTCCCGAAAGCAGGATCTCGAGTTATCCGCTGAGAGGCCTCCACCCGGAAGAGGCAAAGGGCCTGTTCCCCCGCGCCAGGATGAGCGCCTCCACATCGCGAAGCTTGTTGCAGAGCCTCATTCCCTGCTCTGGCCCGGAGAGAAAGAGGGTGGTGGACAGGCCGTCCGCCAGGACCGCGGAAGGGGCCAGCACCGAGGCGCTCAGGCTCCGTTTGGGGGAGACGCCGCTTTGGCTGCGGACGATATGATTGTGTCGCAGGGAGTCGCCGAAATGGTTCACATAGCTCCCGGAGGTGGCAATGGCCAGATCGCTCAGGCGGATCTTCTGGTAAAAAGTGTTCGGCTGCTGAGGATCCTGAATGCCCACCAGCCAGGGGGAGCCGTTCTTGTCTCCCACGGCCCGCACGTCGCCGCCGGCGTTGATCAAAGCGCATTGGGCCCCGTAGCGGCGGATGGCCTGTGCGGCGGCGTCCACGATGTATCCCTTGGCGATGCCGTCCAGGGTGATCCGCGTTCCGGATTCAAGGCGCACAGATCCGGAGCCGAGAGAGATGCGCTCCCAGCCTGTTCGTTGTTGTTCTCGACGCAGGGCTTCGTGGGAGGGGGGAAGGCCGCTGCGCTGCAGGGATCGCTGATAGCTTTCAAGAACCGGGAGGACGGTGATGTCGAAGGCTCCTTCGCTCATGGCGTGGAGCTGCCGTGATCTCTGCAAAACCGTGGAGAGCTCCGGGGGGACGTCGCTCAGGTGGCCGCTCTGGTTGAGCCGGGCAATGCGGCCGTTGGGATCGAAGCGGTCGAAGAGGGGAATTGTCTCCCGCATCGCGGCAAAGCCCTGCTCCACAGCCTCCTCCGCTTTCTGGCGGGAAGTGTCGAGAACGGTGATTTCCACCGTGGTGTTCATCAAGGGAAGGGTTTTGGACGCGCGCTGCATCCTGTCCGCCGCAAGAGCGCGCCCGGGCCTGAAAAAGAGAGTCGGAGCCAGAGTCGCGAGGCCCGCCGTCCCGGTCAGCTTGAGCCAGTTGCGTCTGTCCAGCCGTGAAGCGTTCATGACACCTCCCTGGGGTTTGAGGGACACGGTTCCATGTCCGGTGCCTGGCTGTAGGGGCGGTTTGTCGGCATGCGCCTGTCTTGGGGCAAGAGCGGGGCAGCCTGAAACGCGGACAACAAGATACCTGCGGCCTTGTCGCGCTCGGATTTTTATGCGAGAGGAGCCGGGGAAATGGGCGGAGCTCCGCTTGATAAGGCTCGAAGAATACGTCTTCAAGGCATTCCCGGAGTTCAGTCAACGAGCCTTCGTGGGGAGATCCTGGTCAACTTCGGCTCACCCCGCACCATGACCATTATCCTTACAGGCAATGCAGGGCGCAAGGACACGCCAGAGACTTGTGTTTGGAGGTACTTGTCTTTTTTCAGTGTGTCAACCTATGGGCTGTTTTTGGGCGGAAAATGGTCTTCCGATCCTTCCGGGTGTTTTCTGGGCAGAACGCTGCCGCTGAACCAGGGATTCATTCACTGTATCGGGGCATTTTTCCCTGAGCACCCTTGGAACCGGAGGAGGTTGCGCTTGTTTTCAAGGCTCATTTCACGCCCATATGACTCTGTCCTGGAATCTCTCCCCACCCTGGGGCTCTTGCAGAGAAAAGAGGTCCTCTAGGACCATGCCATTGTGGACGCCGAGGTCAAGACCTTCGGATCGGCCATTCTTGGAGTGCTTTACACAGGATAAGGCATTAAGGTATAAAAAATCCATGCCCTTACTCAAAAGCGGTGCCACGCTGCCAGCCGATCTGTCGGCCTTATTGGGCCGTTCTGTTCTCCATGTGCTCCAGGAGCTCGGAGGGATCTTTCTTTTCTTTGTCTGGGGCTTTGTCTCCATCTTTCGCTATCCCTTCCAGATAACCCGGAGTGTCCGGCAGGTCTTTTCCATCGGTGCCAAATCGGTCTTTCTGATTGCCGTTGTCGGCCTTTTTACCGGAATGGTGCTCAGCCTGCAGGGATACTACAGCCTGGCCAAGTTCGGCTCGGAAGGCGTGCTTGGCGGTGTCGTCGCCCTGTCCCTCATCCGCGAGCTCGGACCGGTGCTCACCGCGATCATGATCACTGCCCGCGCCGGGTCCGCGATGTCCGCGGAGATAGGGATTATGCGCATTACGGAGCAGGTTGACGCCCTGTTCACCATGGGAGTGGACCCGGTACGCTATCTGGTCAGCCCGCGCATTGTTGCCGCAGTCCTCAGCTTTCCCCTTTTGACCGCCCTGTTCGACGCAATAGGCATCCTCGGAGGCTATATCACCGGAGTGGGCCTGTTGAAGATCAATTCCGGGATCTTTCTATCCCAGATGGATTATCTGGTGGTCCTGCAGGATTCGGTGAACGGATTCTACAAGTCCCTGGTCTTCGGCCTGCTCGTGGTGACCATTTGCTGCTATCAGGGCTTTTATGTGCACACCCGCCACGGAGGACACGGCGCAAAAGGGGTGAGCCTCGCGACGACCTCGGCGGTGGTGTATTCCTGTGTGGGCGTGCTGATTGCCGACTATGTACTGACCTCTATCCTGATGTAGCCGTTTATGCATACCCCCCTTATCGAGTTCAGAAAAGTCAGCAAGCGCTTCGGGGACAATGTTGTGCTGGACAGGGTCGACCTTTCCATCTACTCCGGGGAGGTGACCACCCTGATCGGCAGAAGCGGCGAGGGCAAGAGCGTTACCCTGAAGCTCATTATTGGCCTCCTTCGACCGGACAGCGGAGATATCCTCTACAGGGGCAAGTCCATCTTCCTGATGAATCGCGCCGAGCGCGAGCACTTTCGCAGGGAGGTAAGCTTCATGTTTCAGAGCAATGCTCTGTTCGACTCCCTGACTGTCCGGGAGAATATCGCCCTCCCCCTGCAGGAGGGTTCCAAGGCCAAGGATTCCACCATCAGGGAACGAGTGGATTACAAAATGCGCGTTATGGATCTGGAGGGGACCGAGGACAAGTATCCCTCCCAGATTTCCGGGGGAATGCAGAAGCGTGTCGCCCTGGCCAGGGCGATCGTGACTGATCCGGATACAGTGCTCTTCGACGAGCCCACTACAGGCCTCGATCCTGTGCGCAAGAACAATGTGCTGGGGATGATTACCAGCAACCAAAGGGACTACGGCTTCACCGCCGTGCTGGTGAGCCACGATGTGCCGGACGTGTTCTACATCTCCAATCGCATCGCGGTCCTGGAGCAGGGCAGGGTCATTTTCCAGGGCCTCCCGCAGGATCTGGAACAGAGGGATCATCCTGTTCTGCAGGAATACGTAAGCAGTCAGGAAATCCTGCGCAACGAGATCTACGGGCTGCAGAGCGCCAAGTCGCTGGAGCGCATATTCTCCAGGTTCCGGGAGGATCCGGAAAAACGCGATGCCGTGATGTTCGTGATCAGCCTCCCGGAATACCATATTATCAAGGAGGACATGGGCCACCTCATGGTGGAAATAATGCTCGGATCCATCGCGAACATCTTTTACCGGGTCAGCAAGTGCGGAGATGCCTGCAAGGTGGCCCGATACCGCGAGGACCGGATCGTCTGTCTCTGCGACCCCGATGGCGAGACCAGGGATCCGGACGAGGTGCTCCGCGGAGCGACCTTTGAATTCGCCAACATGGATTTCTGCAGCGCAGGAATGCGGGAGCGTCAGAAGGCCTTCCCAGTGCGTGGAGGCTGGGACAGGATCGGCAGCGAGCTGAGCCTGAGCCAGCTGGTGCAGGAGATCGAGCTGAAGGAGAGGCTTTTGGGAAGCGTGTCCTGCAGAAGCGGTGAATAATTCGGACCGTTTCGCCGTGGTATCTGCGGACGGCATGGGCTTGTCGGAATGGAGCCCATGTGGCACCGCTTTTCCGGGAAAAACCGGCTCAGCTTTCCCTGACAGTCACGCCCCACACGGGATTGTGGCTGTACGTGGCCCCTGGCAAAATACAACCCTCATTCCCGGGCGGACCCGGGCACAACCAAGCATGAAAATGGCGCGCGGGGAGCCCTGTTGAATCCTGCCTTCG
>CAYNCR010000199.1:0-5734 GCA_964395575.1 uncultured Desulfohalobiaceae bacterium | reverse complement strand
GCGCACGAGGTCCATCTTGATGGAGGAGAGCTCCACCGTGGGCAGGGCCGCGGGATGCTCGTAGTACTCCAGCCGGGCTGTGGCCACGTCGATGCGCAAGCCGTCCGGAAGGATGACCACCGCGGTTCGGAACTTGGTGTGCGAGCGGTAACGGCCGCCCAGAACGCGAACGATCTGCGCGGCGAAGACGATCCCATCGCCCTCGATGACCAGGTCCAGATCCAGATTGGGCTCCTGCAGGAGGATGTCCCGAACAAAGCCGCCCACGGCATAGGCGGTGTAGCCCATTTCCCGGGCCATGCGGCCCAGCTGCTGCAACAGCTCGTACACCTCCTCCGGAAGGCGGTTGCGCATCAGCGAGCTCACCTTCCGCTCCCGGACCCGCTGCTTGGAGATGGATTCCGGGATACGGGCCGGTTCCTCCACGAGCCAGTTGATCAGGTCGGTTCTGGTGACAACACCGGTGAGGCGCCCCTCCTCCAGGACCGGAACCAGCCGCTGTCCGTGCTCGATAACGATCTCCACAACCCGGTACAGGCTGTCCTCCGGGGAGAGGGTGAAGATGTTGCGGCGCATGTATTCCTGGATCTCGAATCCGCCCAGGCCGTGGGCGCTGGCCCGGCTGGCGAGCTGATGCTCCAGAATGCCGAGGCATTCGCCGGTTTCCGCGTCCAGCACCGGAATCGCCTTGAGGCCGAAACGGGTCATCACCGTGCAGGCGGTGTCGATGTCCTGGTTGCTGGTCACGGAAATGGGCGGGCTGGACATGAGGGAGCGGACCAGGAGCTGGGGGTGGATGTGGGAGTAAAGCAGGCCGAAGATCTCGTCCTCGATCTGGGCCGGGGTTTTATCCTTGACCGTGGCTGAGGCGGCGTAGGTATGGCCTCCGCCGCCCAGGGAGGAGCAGATCGTGCCCACGTCCACGTAGGGATCCCGGCTGCGGGCCGCGATGTGGACCCGGTCCTGCATCAGGGCCAGGGCGAAGACGGTCTTGTGCTGCTCGATCTCCATCATCTTGTGCACGAGCAGGGCGAAGTCCCGGACGTAGCGATCCACCGAGACGCGGGCGAAACAGACCTCGATCCCGTCCAGATTGTGGATCGTGCTCGAGTTGAGCAGGCTGTTCAGGATCTCCACCTGTTCCGAGCTGAGCTCCTTGCTCAGGAAGTCCGAGATCACGGTCACGTCCATGCCCCTGCCCCTGAGCCAGGCCGCGGCCTCCAGATCCTGGACGGTTGTGGAGTCGAAGGTGAAGCTGCCCGTGTCCTCGTAAAGCCCCAGTCCCATGAGGGTTGCCCGATCCGCGTCCGGCTCCAGGCCGTTCCGCTGCAGCTCGGGAACGATGACGGCCACTGTGGCCCCCCAGAGGTGAACTGCCTGGTACGTGGCGGGCAGGTCCTCACCGGAATCGGGGTGGTGGTCGAAAACGTGGATCTCCAGACCGTCCTCGCGGTCCAGAAGGGGGGCGACGTGCTGCAGCCTGGAGCGCTGCCGGGTGTCGCAGACCACCAGCCTCTGCACGGAATCCGGATCGATGTCCTTGAACTGGCGGAAGTTGAAGAGATAGGTGGTGCTCTGGATAAAGAAATCCCTGAGGCTCTGCTCCTGGCTTCCGGGAAAGACGAGGGCGGCGTCGGGATAGAGCATCTGGGCCGCCACCATGGAGGAGAGGCAGTCGAAATCCGCGTTGACGTGGGCGGTGATGACTGTGGGCGCGGAGATGGTGTTGGGCATGGTTCTTCCTTGCGTTCCCCGTTCAAGACCTCGGATGACACCTGCTGTGAACTTCCTTGAGCCGACTCTCCTGGACATGGGTGTAGATTTCCGTGGCGCTGATATCCGCGTGGCCCAGCAAGAGCTGCACCGAGCGAAGATCGGCCCCGCCCTCGAGGAGGTGGGTGGCAAAGGAGTGCCGGATGGCGTGCGGGGAAATGGTGCGGCGGATGCAGGCCTTCTGGGCGCAGCGCTTGACCATTTTCCACAGGCCCTGCCTGGAAAGGGCGGTTCCGGAGCGGTTGAGGAAGACGGCATCCTCCACCGGGTTCAGGGCGGGCCTGGTCCGTTCCAGATAGGTCTCGAGCCAGTCCTGGGCCGTGCGATGCACGGGAACAAGGCGCTCCTTGCTTCCCTTGCCGCGGATCTTGAGGATGCCGGTCTGGTCGTCGAAGTCCAGGGGCTTGAGGGTGCGGGTCTCGGAGACGCGCAATCCGGTGGCGTACATGAGCTCCAGAATGGTGCGATCCCGCATCCCGAGACGGGTCTTGGGGTCGGGCTGTTCCAGGAGCCGCTCCATTTCCTCCGTGCTCAGGACCTCGGGAAGGATGCGGCTGACCTTGGGGCCCTCCAGGAGGCGGCCGGGGTTGGCCTGGATGCGGTTCTCCCGGGTCAGATAGTCGAAAAAGGAGCGCAGGCTGCTCAACTGTCTGGCCACGGAGCGCGAGGCCATGCCCCTCTGCTGCAGAAAGACCAGGTAGTAGAGCACCGTGTTCTCGTCCACCTGGTGCAGGGCGCCCTCCTTGTCCCGCACGTACCCGACGAAGCCATAGATGTCCGCTGCGTAGGAGGCAAGGCTGTTTTCCGCCAGGCCCCTTACGCTGACCAGATACTCCAGGTATTCCTCCACCCAGGGATGCGTCCGCTGCTGCTCGCTGGTGCTGTCCATGTCCACGTAGTCGCTTGTTGCGTTTTCCATTTTCTATGGCTACATTATGCGCGCGGCTCGCGCACCGCCCGTTTTTGAGCCATCCCGAGGATGCCGGAAACGGCGGAGGAGACGAGATCTCCTTGCTGCGCCCTGAGTCTTTCGTTGCCAAGAGAAGGCAGGAGCCAAGAATAAAGAATAATGAAAGATCCGCGGGTTAGGCAAGGACAAATCGACGCCTTCATCGGCCTCGGATCCAACAGCGGGGCGGTGGAGGCCAACCTGACCGAGGCTGTCGGGGCCCTCTCCGACCTGGAGGGGCTTGAGGTGCGGCAGTGCTCCGCGGTCTATTCCACCGAGCCGCAAGGGGTTACGGATCAGCCCTGGTTCGGGAACCAGGTGGTGCGCGTACGCTGCGACACCGACGTCTGGGAAGCGCAGTCCCTGTTGCGCAGCATGCACCGCATCGAGGAGGAGATGGGCCGGGTGCGGCAACGGCGCTGGGGCCAGCGGATCATCGACCTGGATCTTTTGTTCTTCGGGGAGCTGGTACATACGAATTCTCAGCTGATCCTGCCGCACCCCAGGATACGGGAACGAGCCTTCGTGCTGGTTCCCATTCTGGAGATCGAGCCTGAATTGCATCTGCCGGACGGCGAACGGCTCGCGGATTGTCTGGCGAGCCTGAGCTATAGCCTGGACGGCCGTATCATCCGGCAGGACGATCCATATAGCTCCGCGCCATCGCGCTGAATCGGGGGAAGTATGCTTAAGATCATTGTTTTTGTGGCCGCGGCGTTCCTGCTCTACAAGATGTTCATGGGGGACAGGAAAAAGAAGATGGAGAAGTCCCGCAAGGAGACCGAGGAACAGATCGAAGCGGGGGACATGGTCCAGGATCCCGTCTGCGGCACCTATGTTCCCGAGGACAGCCGCATCCGGGTCAAGGACGGGAAGCAGGTTTATCGGTTCTGCAGCTTCGAGTGCCGGGACGCCTACCTCAAGCAGAAGGACGAGGCCGGCAGGCAGAGCTGAGGGCCGGATCGCCAGCATCCGGCATCCGGTGACGGATACCGGTCTGGAAAAGTTCTTGCGGGACTGGAAGAAGATAGCGCAATAGCCCACGAAATACACGAAAGAACACGAAAAGCTTGCCCGCGAATTTTCGCGAATCAGCGCGAATTATGAGAGACTAAGCGCTCTGCTCATCGCGCAGTGCTTAGGGGTATCAATGATGCCAAAGGATATGTAAGGATGATTCTAGTTGAAAACGACGAAGTATTTTCAAACAATCCGAAGTCGCCCTGATAGAGCAATTATCAAAGATGAATGGATTCAGCGTGTGGTTGACTTTCCAGAAATGCAAGCCGTTCAGGATGATGGGCGTATTCGGAAATGGGGTAAAGTCAAGGAAATGGATGATAGATATTTGCGTGTAATCTTATTGCAAGATGGAGAGACAGTTCATAACGCTTTTTTTGACAGAAGGTTTAAACCATGAAAGTCAAATACTTTGAAGACACTGATACATTGTATATTGAATTCAACGACAGCATGATTGTCGAATCCAGAGATCTCGATGAGAACACTATTCTCGACTTGGACGAGAATGGGAATGTCTGTGCAATCACCTTCGAGCACGCGAGCCAGCGTACAGATGTAAAACAGGTGACAGTGGAGGGAATTGCGGCGTAGTAAGAAAATGCGGTGTGTTGCAGTCCTTTCTGTTTTAGCATGGCAAACTTGAATGCTTTTCCACCTTTATGCTTTCACACCTTCGCACCTTCTCACTTTCAAGCTGTAACACCTACCAATTTCGGACCTCGAACCCAGAACCCAGAACGCAGAACGCAGAACGCAGAACGGAGAGATTATGATCCGCATCAACGAGCACTACCTCAAGCTGCAGTCCTCCTATCTTTTCGCGGACATCGCCCAGCGCGTGCGCGGTTTTCAGGAGCAGAACCCGGATACGGAGGTGATCAAGCTGGGCATCGGCGACGTGACCCGTGGGCTGCCCGGCGCCTGCGTTCAGGCCATGCAGGACGCAGTGGACGAGCTGGGCCGGGACGAGACCTTTCGCGGCTACGGCCCGGAGCAGGGGTACGCTTTCCTGCGCGAGACCATCGCCCAGGAGGACTTCCAGAAGCGGGGCGCGGACATCTCCGCCGAGGAGGTCTTCGTCAGCGACGGGGCCAAGTGCGATACCGCCAATTTCCAGGAGCTGCTGGCCCCGGACGCGCGGATCGCCCTTCCCGACCCGGTTTATCCGGTCTACCTGGACAGCAACGTCATGGCCGGCCGGACCGGACCTCTTGAGGGAGACCGCTTCCAGGGGGTGCGCTATCTGGAGAGCACCCGGGACAACGGCTTTATTCCCGATCCGCCGAGTGATCAGGTGGACGTGATCTATCTCTGCTTCCCCAACAATCCCACTGGCGCGGCCATCAGCCACGAGGACCTGAAGAAGTGGGTGGACTACGCCCGCGAGAATAAGGCCCTCATCCTGTACGACGCCGCGTACGAGGCCTTTGTCCGGGACGACAGCCTTCCCCGCAGCATCTTCGAGGTCCCCGGGGCCAGGGAGGTTGCCGTCGAGTTCCGCAGTTTCTCCAAGACAGCCGGGTTCACTGGCGCGCGCTGCGCCTACACCGTGGTGCCCAAGGACTGCACGGGATACACCTCCGACGGGGAGCCGGTTTCCCTGCACGGGCTCTGGCTCCGCAGGCAGAGCACCAAGTTCAACGGTGCGTCCTATCCCATGCAGCGTGCGGCCGAAGCGGTCTATTCCCGGGAGGGCGCGGAGCAGGTCCGCGAGCTCCTGGACTTCTACATGGAGAACGCCCAGATCGTTCTGGACCAGATGCAGTCCCTGGGCTACGCCTGCTCCGGAGGGCGGAACTCGCCCTATATCTGGATCCATGCCGGCATGGACTCCAAGGAGATGTTTGACCTCCTGCTCAACAAGGCGGGCGTGGTCTGCACCCCCGGCATCGGCTTCGGCTCCTGCGGACGGGAGTACATCCGCATCAGCGCCTTCAACAGCAGGCGCAACATGGAGACCGCCATGGAGCGGATAGGCAAGGTGCTGTA
>CAYNCR010000198.1:0-5751 GCA_964395575.1 uncultured Desulfohalobiaceae bacterium | reverse complement strand
TATATCGGCGCCTTCGGCCTCTCGGGCGTACTGGTCGCAATCTCGGTTTGGCTGCTGCATATCAAGAGCACCAGGATCGCTTGCATCCCCGCCCTATTAGTTGCCGGGGGACTCCTGGGGATCGGCTTTGGCTCACTCCAAACGCCATTACCGGAAACTGGGGGCTCCGGGGCCCGGATCGGAGTGGTTCAGGGCAATATCGACCAGACCCTCAAATGGGACCGGAAATACCAGGAGCAGACCGTGGAGAAGTATATACGGCTGAGCCGGAAGGTCTTGCGCAAGGAGGATGTCGATCTCCTTATCTGGCCGGAAACGGCCGTCCCCTTCCACCTGCAGGACGAATCGGCGCTGCGCCAGCGAATCTCCGTCTTCTGCCGGGAACGGGAAACCGCCCTGCTCACCGGGGCACCCGGATACAAGCGGAACGGGGACAGGACAAGCCTTTACAACCGGGCCTATCTCCTGGACGAGCAGGGCCGTATCAGCGCCTCCTACGCAAAGACCCACTTGGTTCCCTTCGGGGAATACGTCCCGCTCGGCTCCTGGATTCCCTATGTGGACAAGCTGGTACCCGGAATGGGAGACTTCTCTCCGGGCAAGCATGTCGGACCCCTGCACCAGGGCGATCTTGCCCTGGGCCCTCTCATATGTTATGAGATTATCTTTCCCCACGTTGTCCAGGAACGTGTCGCTCAAGGGGCCAACCTCCTGGTCAATATCAGCAACGACGCCTGGTTCGGCAGGAGCTCCGGCCCGCATCAGCACTGGAATCAGGCGGTTTTGCGGACCGTGGAACAGGGCCGTCCTCTCCTACGCTCCACGAATACCGGCATTTCGGGCTTTATCGATGCCAAGGGCAGGCCCGCCAAACGCAGCTCCCTGTACGAGGCCTCGACCCGTGTCCACACAATACGACCGCTCGCGCAAAGGACCTTTTTCAGCGCGAACTACGGGGTGTTGCGATGGATTTACTGCGGCCTGGCCCTGGCGGCGATCCTGGCCAGTCTGCTCAGTAAAGAAAAAATACGCTACAAGATCAAGAAAGTATGAGCCAAAAACTGCCACAATTGTCCGACCTGAAACGCAAGGCCCAGGAGACTCTGGACCAGTATCATCTGCTCTGGAGGCGTCTTTGACCTCGAGGCATCGAGGAACAGACTCAAGGAGATCGAGGATACGCTGAGCCAACCCAGGGCCTGGGACAATCCCGAGGAGCTGACCCCCTGTTTGCAGGAGAAGGGTCGCCTGGACGAATGGCTCCGGGAGCTGGAGGCGCTTCGGGAAAGCAAGAGCAGTCTGGAGGCCTGGCTCGAGCTGGCTGAAGAGGAAAACTCCGAGGAGGCCCTGGAGACGGTCGAGGAAGAGCTCCGTACCCTCCAAAGCCGCCTCAACACCGTTCGGCTCAAGACGC
Organism: uncultured Desulfohalobiaceae bacterium; assembly: GCA_964395575.1. Classification (GTDB taxonomy): domain Bacteria; phylum Desulfobacterota; class Desulfovibrionia; order Desulfovibrionales; family Desulfothermaceae; genus JAIPDU01. The sequence goes on along the minus strand of CAYNCR010000198.1, from coordinate 4,337 downwards.
TTCTCTCCGAGGAACAGGACAAGAACAACGCCTTTCTGGAGGTCCATCCCGGTGCCGGAGGCACCGACGCCCAGGACTGGGCGGGAATGCTCTTGCGCATGTATACCCGGTGGGCCGAGGACTCGGGATACCGCGTTCGGCTCATGGACTATCTCCCCGGAGACGAGGCCGGAATCAAGAGCGCCACCCTCAACATCGAGGGGAACTACGCCTACGGGCTGCTCAAGGGGGAAAGCGGCATTCACAGGCTCATCCGCATTTCACCCTTCGACACTTCCGGAAGACGGCATACAGCCTTTGCCTCAGTGGACGTCTACCCCGAGGTCAACCAGGAAATCCAGGTCGAGATCAACGACGAGGACCTGCGGATCGACGTCTTCGGCTCCAGCGGTCCCGGAGGACAGTCCGTGAACACCACGAGCTCCGCCATTCGCATCACCCATCTCCCCACCGGCATCGTGGTCCAGTGCCAGAACGAAAAATCCCAGATCCGCAACCGGGAAGGGGCCCTCAAGATCCTACGATCCAGACTCTACGAGATAGAGCTGGAGAAAATCGAGGACGAGAAGCAGCAGAAATACAACGAGAAGAGCGCCATCTCCTGGGGGAGCCAGATACGGACCTATACCCTGCAGCCGCACCGGCTGATCAAGGATCATCGCAGCAATACCGAAAGCACCAACGTGGATCGCGTGCTGGACGGAGAGCTGGACGTATTTCTGCACAACCACCTCCTGCATCAGCACAGCAGGAAAACGCCCTGATCGCCCGGCCCCTCGAAAAAGGGACGTTCCATTGCCGCAGAAAAAATAGACAGGATTTTCAAAGACCTTGCCTTGACCTTGCGGCCAATTTTGGGAAAAATAGAAATATATCGTGAGAGTATTCAGCCGACTCAGCACGGACAAGCTCATGGGCTTTATCCAGACGGCGTTTGGTGACGCTCGGGATGGCTGAACACAAAACGGCTGATCGGCACGGACTCCCTTTTTCAAGCGTTGAAACCCAAGAGGGCGAACCATGAACAAGAGCCAACTTATTCGCACCTTGGCTGAAAGGCGCTCCATCTCTCTGGATGAAGCCTCCACAATCGTGAACACCTTCTTCGAGGGGATCAAGGACACACTTCTCCAGGACCAACGCGTAGAAATACGCGGCTTCGGCAGCTTCAAAATGAAGCACTACGAAGGCTATCAAGGGCGCAATCCCAGCACCGGCGAAATCGTCAAGGTCCAGCCCAAACGCCTTCCCTTTTTCAGGGTGGGGAAGGATCTCAAGGAATACTTGAACGAATGATGCGACACCTCTGGCTCCCACTCCTGTTCCTGGTCCTGCTCGCTTTCTTTCCCCCGGATCAAGCTAGGGGCTCCTCGGAGAAGGAGCCGGTGGTGACCATCCTCTACACCGCGAACACCTTCGGCAAGAAGGAGCCCTGTCCTGTCTGAGGCGGAAACCAGCTGGGCGGTCTAGCCCGGCGGGCAACTGTTTTCTCCAAGCAAAGCAAGAGCGGAAAATACATCCTGAAACTGGCCGGGTACTTCGAAATGACCCGTCCGGGACAGCCCTCCGCCTCCAGGGAAGAATTTGAAACGCTTCGCCGGACCTTCCAGGCCCTGGACTACGATCTCGGAGTACAAGCCGCCCAAGTGACCCACACCATGCGGGAAAAGGGTGTTGCGCCGCCCCAGGGATGGATGAGCCTGGACCACAAGCTCCAGTCCAAGGTGTTCCAGGTCGGGGAGTCTCGAATAGGCATTCTGGTTTTCCCTCCACGGCCGCAAGATCCGGGAGACTATTCCCGCATCTCCGAGCTTGCCCGGACAATGGGGGCCGATGTCTCCCTCCTCATCGGCATGAGCCCGTGGGGCGCCAACCAGGAGCAACAATTCCTCCGCAAGAGGCCCGAGGCGGTGGATATTCTTCTGGGGGGCGGTTCAGGGCCGTCCTTCAAGGCGAAGTATCCGGGCTCCGGCGAAACGCTCTGGATCAGGCCCTACACCGAGGGGAAGGCCGTACACAGCATCAGCATCCCCTCCTTGAGCGCGCAAGGCATCGGCTTAGCTGACCCTAACAACGCCCTGGATATCCGGCTCCTCATGCTGAAGGATGATATCCCCCGGGAACCCAACATCAAAGAGATCATTCGCTAATGCACCAACGACTGCACTTCACCCCCTCAGTGTACTGCGTCAAGATGCAGGGAAGCGGCAACGACTTCGTCCTGCTCTTCGATGAGGACGTCAATCTCTCCCGCTCCGCCATGCCCGAGTGGGCGCGAGCGATCTGCAAACGCGCCTTCGGCGTCGGGGCGGACGGGCTTATCATCCTGGAATCGGCTCCGGATGATCCGCAAGTGGACTACAGGTGGCACTTCTACAACGCCGACGGATCGCGGGCCGAAATGTGCGGCAACGGCTCGCGCTGTGCGGCGCGTCTGGCCTTTGAATCCGGATTCGCTCCGGCTTCCCATGTTCTGGGGACCGACGCGGGACCGGTCCGGGCGGAGGTCCAGGCCGACAGCGCAGAGGTGGCCGTACAGCTCACCCGGCCCCAGGATCTGGAGCTGAATATCCGGCTTCAGGACTCCGGCTGGGACCGGGATGTGCACTCTGTGAACACAGGGGTCCCTCATGCCGTGCTCTTTTCCGAGGAGGCGGACCACGAGGATCTGGGCCAACTGGGCCCGTGGCTCCGTTATCACCTCCGCTTCGCGCCACAGGGCTGCAACGTGAATATGGTCCAGACCACAGACGAAGGCCTCTATCTGCGCACCTACGAACGCGGCGTGGAGGACGAGACCTACGCCTGCGGGACCGGAGCGGTCGCCGCGGCCTATATCGCGCGGGAGCTCGGACACACCGGAGATAACGTGGACATTGTCACCTCCGGAGGAGAAAAGCTCTCCGTCTCCCTGCGGGGCGATGACGCCTTTCTGCAGGCAGCGGCAACATTCGTCTATCAGGCGGAGCTGAACTGCTCCGCGCTGGGGCTCTGAGCCCTGGGTCCCTTCTGACGCGAGAGAGACCGGGCAGCAATCGAGCCCCGCAAAGAGGAAGGCGCCTCCAGGGACGTGCTCGTCCGCTATTCCGCAACGCACTTGCCGGAACCCTCCACGGGCTTTCGCGGAGTTCAAACAGCAAGCCCTTTCCGCAAACACCTTCAATCGACCCCGAAAAATGGCTCGATTGCGGTTCACCAATCAGCTCAACAGGGAATGGAAGGAGGCAAACATGGAACTCAAGGGAGCTATCACCGCCCTTGTAACCCCTTTTGTAGGTGACAAGCTGGACGAGGAGCGCTATCGCGAGCACATCGAGTGGCAGATCGAGCAGGGAGTGGACGGTTTGCTTCCCTGTGGCACCACCGGCGAATCAGCGACGTTGTCCCACCAGGAGCACAAGGACGTCATCCGGATATGCATCGAGCAGACCAAGGGGAGGGTTCCCGTTCTGGCAGGCGCAGGCTCCAACAGCACCCGCGAGGCAATTGAGCTCACCGCCTACGCCAAGGAAGCCGGCGCGGACGCGGCCCTGCTCATCACCCCCTACTACAACAAGCCCACCCAGGCAGGCCTTTTTGCCCACTACAGGGCCATCGCCAGGGAAGTGTCCCTGCCCCAGGTGGTCTACAACGTTCCGGGCCGCACCGGTATCAATCTGCTTCCCGAGACACTTGCCCGCATGCAGCGGGACATCCCCGAGGTCATCGGGGTCAAGGAGGCGAGCGGAAACATCAACCAGATCTCCCGCATCATCGAGGCCTGCGGCAGGGATTTCAACGTCCTGGCCGGAGAGGACTTCATTACCCTCCCCCTGCTCGGGCTGGGCGGAAAGGGCGTGATCTCCGTGGTGAGCAATGTGGCCCCCAAGCTCATGGCCGATCTGTGCCGGGCCTTCCACTCCCGTGAGGTGGACCGGGCTATCGATGTCCACTATCAGCTCACACCCCTGTATCGGGGCATGTTCCTGGAGACCAACCCCATCCCGGTCAAAACGGCTCTGGCTCACATGGGCCGCATGGAACTGGAGCTCAGGCTGCCGCTGGTCCCCATGAGCGAGGAGAACGACACCGAGCTCAGGCGGATTATGCAGGAGTGCGGACTGAGCTGATCTCCTGCCGGGAGCCGGTGGAAGGCCTCCGAACCGGCAGGGCCTTCCATGATTTCCAGGCCCAGGCGAAAAAAGGCATGTAACTATTCCCCTCTGCACTGATCATTGTAAGCCGACGTGGTCGGCTTACGGTTCCGCAATGTGCTGAATAGTTACAACCTTCATTCCCGGGTCGACCCGGGCACAACCAAGCATGAAAATGCGAGGCAATTGCGGGTGGACGCTGAA
>CAYNCR010000197.1:0-5783 GCA_964395575.1 uncultured Desulfohalobiaceae bacterium | reverse complement strand
TGCTCATGTGCATGGTTCACGACCTCCACGAGGCGCGGGTGGGGGATTTTAACTATGTGAACAGGCTTTACGACAGCGCTGACGAGGGTCGCGCCTTCCGGGACGCTGTGGAGCAAACCGGCCCTGACGAACGGATGATCGAGGCCGCGGAGGAGCTGGAGGCCATGCGGACCGAGGAGTCCAGACTGGTCAGGGACGCGGATCAACTGGATCTAATCCTGACCCTGAAAGAGCAGCAGGACCTGGGCAACCCCTACGCCCCGAAATGGCTGAACCACGCCCTCAAGCGCCTCCGCACGGAATGCGGCAGTGAGCTGGCCCAAGCCATCGTGAATACGGATCATACGGACTGGTGGTTCGAGGGGGTGGAATCCGGCTGGTGGTCCAGGGACAGGAACGGGTATGAATAATAAGGGACAATTCCCATTCCAATAAGGGCATGGCGAAAATCGGCACTCTCTTCAATTTCGGCCCGGCGGCGAGTTTCCTGCTTTCCTGCCTGGTCCACGCACTGATTCTGGTCTTTGTCATAGGGCCGTACATCGATGTTGCCCTGCAACGGGACGAGATGGTCCTGGAGCTCAAGGAGGAGCCCGAGGAGACGGCAAGAAAGAGAAAGCCGGAAAAACGCGAAATGGCCGTGCGCATGACCAGGCCTGCTTCCGGCGGAAAATCGAACCCTTCTTCATCGCAGCACAAGAGCCGGCAGGATACTGAGACAGGGGAGCTCCCTGAACATATGGATTTCGCCCCGGAGGACGAGGACAGGAAAAAGGTTCCCCGGGCAGTGGAGAGCGAGCGCACGGAGAAGACCCTCAGACGGGTCCGCAGGAGCATCGCTTCGGTCTGGAGGGAGGCCGATCCACCCTGTCCGGGGATCGCGGAGCTTCGGCTCAAGCTCGCTCCCAGCGGAGAGCTCGTATCCGTCTGGATCACACGGCTCAAGGGGCGTTCCGAGCTCGGGGAATACCTTCGCGAATTGCTGGACCACGCCGCTCCGTACAGCAGGGCCATGAACAATGCCACGCGCCCGGTTGTCTTTGACTGCCGCTTCGAGATTGAGGGCCCTGAGAAAAAGCGGAGAGGAAAGTGAAAGCCACAAGGTGAGCCAAGTGTCTTCTGCTCCGTCTATCGCCTGGAGCCCACTTAGGAGTTTGACTGTTGCGTCTTGCGGTCCTGTCTGATACGCATCTGGTCAGTCCAAGTCCCCGACTGACAGAGGAATTCGACACCATATTGCAGCACATGGACGCAGTGCTGCACTGTGGGGATCACACCGGGGAATCCGTCTGGGCCTATCTGAGCGGACATCCCGCGTTCTACGCCGTCAGGGGAAACATGGACGGACACTTCGGGGATGGATTTCTTCCCGCTACGCGTGTACTTGATCTGAACGGCTTCCGCGTGGGGATGCTGCACGGCGACGGGTTGGGTTCCACGGATCCGTTCCGCTGGATTGCGGAGATTCTGCAAACGGATGTGGATCTTTTCTGCTACGGGCATACCCACCGGCGGGATCTGCAAAGCACGAAGTCCGCCACAGTTCTCAATCCGGGCAGCTTCCGGCTCCCCAGAGGCAACTCCAAAGCCGGATATGCGGTGCTCGATCTGGATCCCGCGAAGGGGATCGGTGTTGAATGGAAGGATGTTTCGGGAAAAGAATAGTAACTATTCAGCACCTCCCTGGATTCAGCGTAAATGTTCGCGGGGTTTTTTGAATCTATCCAGCGTAGACTCTGTTCGATTTTCTTCGCTCGCCACGTGGGGGCAGGGATGCCCCCACGTGGCGAGCGTTAGAAAATCCAGAGTCGGAGGTTCAAGATTCAAAAAGGCCCCGCGAACATGTCGGTTTCGGAAGATGGTGAATAGTTACAAAGAATAAACCAATAGAATAAGGGACAGATATGGGAAAGGAAGAATCCATTGAGGTCATGGGTGAGGTCAAGGAGGCCCTGCCCAATGCCATGTTCAGGGTGGAGCTGGAAAACGGCCATGAAGTGCTCGGCCACATCTCCGGCAAGATGCGCAAGCACTATATTCGAATCCTCCCGGGGGACAAGGTCAAGGTGGAGCTGTCTCCCTACGATCTGAGCAGAGGACGCATCGTATTCCGGTATAAATAGGAAAAAGTCTGAAGTGTTAAGTGTTAAATTTAAGTGCTAAGAGAAGACGGTACATTGTGAAAAATGCGTGAATAATCGCATTACTTCAAATGGCATCCCCGATCTGCTCTCGGTTGCGCGATTTTATCTTGAGTATGTTTATTATCTGCGGTCTCAGCTTGAGCATGCTGCATGACGCATTCAGCATTACGGATCGTTCCATCAGACCTCTGTCTTCTGGCCTGCCTAGCACCAATAGCCTCTCTACCATCATCTTTCCTCTATGATCTGTCTTCTGCCCTCTGTCCTCTGTCTTCTGGAACCGGCGGCCCCTCCAGGAGCATTTCCGCCAGGGTCATGTCCACCTTGGGCAGGGTCTTCCGGCTTTGACCCAGAAAGCGGCGCTCCAGTGCGGCAAGCTCCGCATAGAGCGGTGTCCGGTCCAGATAGGGAACCCGGTCCATATTCCGCGTGAGCTCACGGGTGACGTGACACCCGGGGAAGGCCTTGACTCTGCCGTCCGGCATGCGTACTTGATTGGGCACGCCGTGCAGACGACAGATCATCATGCGGTGGCTGTAAACCGCGCACCACCCCTCCTCGTTGAGCGGGCACATGACGCGTGGCGGCTCGTTTTTCTCCAGGCGGCGATTGGCAGTCTCCATATATTCACTTGCCCGTTCCAGGAACCAATCGACGCGGCTCTGCTCGAGCTGCCGCAGGCCCTGCCACAGGTAGGCCCACTCCACGTAGGTGTGGTGCCGGAAATAGCTCCGGCAACAGTTGTCGCTGCATCCCTCGCAGGACAGACCGATCCGGGAAGCGACTCTGTCGTACTCCTTTTCCATGGTCGAATAGATCCGTTCCAGCTCGGCGGCGATAGGGGAGGGAAGGATTGATGGGGTCATTCTCGCTCCATATAGCGGGCAACGGCCTGCACGCATTCGTGCAGGCCGTTTTCAGCCGTGTTGATGACAAGATCCGCATAGGCTTCATACAGGGGGGTTCGTTCGGCATATATCTGGGCCAGGTCCTGATCGGGCCGCATAACGAGACCCCGGTCCGGATTCTGGGCCACTCTGGAACGAATCACCTCCGGGTCGGCTTGCAAATAGACCACGGGTCCTCTATTTTGCAGATGCCGCATGGCGGCATCACTATAGACAACGCTGCCACCGGTGGCCACAATGCAGCGCCTGACCCACAGGTCGAGAATAATCTCCTCTTCGCAGAGCAGGAATTGTTCCAGGCCAACGCGTTCTTTCAGGGTTTCCAGGCTGACCCCGAACCAGGCCTCGAGAAGATGATCCGTGTCCATCCAGGGCCATTGCAGGGAACGGGACAGCTCCTGGGCCAGGGTGCTCTTGCCCGATCCGGGCATTCCGATGAGGCTGACGCACCTGGATTCCCCATTGTGGACACCGCTGTCGGAAAGCGGGGAACAGGCTGTCTTTGAGGTATGTTCCATGATTTGTTTCCCGGGCCACGGTTGGAGTGCGACAAATAGGGTTTACTAGCTGCCCAAGCCTCTGGAAAGAGGGCCCTGCTCAGAAAACGGCAAGGCGAGATGGAATGATCTCCAAGACCGGCTACCGGGACGGAAGTAGCACAGAAAAGAGGCAAGGCCAAGAGAGCGATCCATGACCAGCAGCGACACATCCATCATCAGGGAGCTCGCAGAGTCCGGGGCGAGGCTCCGCACCGAATTCTTTGAGGCCAATCTGGAACGTGTGGCTCACGTTTCCCGGACAATCGCGAACCGTCTGGTCCGGGGAGGCAAGGTGCTCTTCTTCGGCAACGGCGGGAGCGCTGCGGATTCCCAGCACCTGGCAGCGGAGTTCGTTTCCAGGTTCCGCATGGAGCGCCCTCCATTGCCGGCTATAGCCCTGACCACGGACACCTCGGTCCTGACCGCCGTGGGAAACGACTACGGATTCGAGGAGCTTTTTTCCAGACAAGTCAGGGCTCTGGCAGGTGAAGAGGATGTGGTGGTGGGCATAACCACTTCCGGAAGCAGTCCCAATGTGATCCGCGCCCTGGAGTCCGCCGGAGAGAGAGGGGCCTATCGGGTCGGCTTGACCGGCAGCCAAGGCGGAGCTATCGTCGACTGCTCGGAAACGGTCTTCCAGGTGCCGAGTGAGGTCACCGCCCTGATTCAGGAAATCCATATCGCGGCAGGACACGCAATCTGCCGCATGACGGAATACTACCTTTTCGAGGCGGTCGAGGAGCTCGATCTGGAATGAGGTCAGATGCCAGGTCAGACATCAGACGTCGGATGTCGGATGTCGGACGTCGGACATCGGATGTCGGATGTTGGTGTACCGGGCTCCGTGGTAGAGTGGGGGCTTCTCAAACCTTGAAGAAGTCAACTCGCGTTTGGCACCCCCCGAACCCGAAACCTTGCGAGGTATCGATATGCCGCTTTATGAATACTGCTGCCGCGACTGCGGCAGGGAGTTCGAGGAGTTGGTCTTTTCCGAGAAGGACGAGGTGCGCTGCCCGGACTGCGGGAGCGACCGGGCACGCAAGATGATCTCGCGCTGTCGGACCCGCATGGGCGGAGAAATCCCCTCGGCCAAGGAAGCCGCGGGTGCCGGCGGAGGCGGCGGATGCTCGGGCTGCGGCGGAGGCAGCTGCGCCTCCTGTTAGTCAGAGGTCAAGATCAGAGGTCGGATCGGCCAGAGGCCAGACGCAGAGGTCAGAGGACGGAAGACAGAGGACACAAGAGCGAGGATTTGATGCACGAACCCATTCGAATCGCCACGAGAGGAAGCAAGCTGGCCCTATGGCAGGCCGAACATATCGCCGCGCGGCTCCGCGAGGAGCATCCCGGGCTCGAGGTTGAGCTCAAGGTGGTCAAAACCTCCGGGGATAAGATCCAGGATGCGCCATTGGCCCGCTTCGGGGGCAAGGGCCTTTTCGTCAAGGAGATCGAGGAGACCTTGCAGCGTGGCGAGGCCGAGCTCGCTGTGCACAGCATGAAGGATATTCCCTCCGAGCTCCCGGAGGGACTGACCCTGGGAGTGGTTCCGGAACGGGACGATCCGTCGGACGCCTTCCTGAGCCATACTTATCCGGATATCGCCTCACTGCCCCACGGCAGCACCGTGGGCACGAGCAGCCTGCGCCGCCAGGCCCAGCTCCTGGCCCTCCGACCGGATCTGTCCGTGCAAATGCTGCGGGGCAACCTGGACACCAGGCTCCGCAAGCTGGAGCAGGGGCAGTATCAGGCCATTATCGCCGCATCAGTGGGCCTTAAGCGTCTGGAGCTCGACGCGCCCTACACAACCCGCCTTCTCTCTGTTGAGTTCCTTCCCGCAGTGGGCCAGGGCAGTCTCGGACTGGAATACGTTCGGGAAAACAGCGAGGTGGAATCCCTCCTTGCCAGCCTGGATCATCCCCCGTCCCGCAGCGCAATAACCGCGGAGCGCAGCTTTCTGCAGCGCCTGGAGGGCGGATGTCAGGTCCCCATCGGGGGCCACGCTGCTTTCCAGGACAACGAGCTCCTCCTGAAGGGAGTGGTCGCAGACCTGCAAGGCAAGGAGATAATCCGCGAAGAGCAGCGACTGCCCGCGGAGGAAGCCGAGCGACTCGGCCGAGAGGTCGCGGATGCCATCCTGGGGCGGGGCGGCGACCGCATCCTGCGCGAGGCCATGGAGACCGAGATATGATGGGTGA
>CAYNCR010000196.1:0-5793 GCA_964395575.1 uncultured Desulfohalobiaceae bacterium | reverse complement strand
CTCAAGCGGTACCAACAAGGCCAAGGTGTATTATGAAACCCAGCAAAGCGCTCCAACCGCCTTCGCCTCGCGGTAATTCCCCTAATAAATCAGCAAGTTAAACGCATTTTCATACAACCCTCATTCCCGGGCCGAACCGGGCACAACCAAGCATGAAGATGTCGCGAGGCATTAGCGGGTGGAACGCTGAAGCGCAGGGTTCATCACGGGTTTCACATGAAGGGATACGCGACACCTCCGTCGATATTCCCGGTCTCTCGTACTTTGAGACAGGATTCAATTTATGTGTCTTCCCTTTTGGAGCGGACTCGATGTACCTTGCGCGGTTCCAACAAGGCCATGGTGTATTATGAACCCCAGCGAAGCATTCCGCCCGCTATTGCCTCGCGGGCAATTCCCCGATAAATCAGCTAGTTGAGCGCATTTTCATACAAAAAAGGCATCAGTCACGAGCCACGATTGCCAGCAGGAAGTCCTCCTATGAATACCGCAACCTCCCTTAGGAACGAGACAGGCGGGTACACGGGATATGTCCTTTTGTGGCTCGCCGGGCTGTATCTGCGGACGACCATTCTGGCGGTCCCTCCCGTGGCTCCCATGATCCAGGACGATCTGCAGCTCGGTGGCTCCGCGGTGGGGATGCTCACCACGCTCCCCACGCTTCTCTTCGCCGGATTCTCCATTGTCGGAGCGCTCATCGTCTCCCGCTGGGGAGCCCGCAATACCGTGATCTACGGGCTGGTTCTGGCCGGAGCCGGATCCGCCCTGCGGGGGGCGGCCGTGGGCAGTCTCTCCCTGTACGGGGCCACCTTTGTTATGGGCGCCGGCATAGCGGCCATGCAGCCCGCTCTCCCCACGCTCGTCTATCGGTGGTATCCGCAGCGGATCGGGTTCTGCACCGCCCTATACACCAACGGCCTTCTGGTGGGGGAGGTCATGAGCTCCGGGCTCACCCTGCCCGTGGTGCTTCCCCTTGTGGGCGAGAGCTGGCGTCTGTCCTTCCTCTTCTGGTCCCTTCCGGCGTTCCTGGTGGCGCTCGCCTTCATCGCCACCCCCCGCGAGCGGAACCGGGAGGAGAAATCGTCGAGCCTTTGGTGGCCCGATTGGCGGGATCCCAATGTCTGGCTCCTGGGACTGGCCCTCGGCGGGGCTTCCGGCCTCTATTTCGGCACCAATGCCTACCTGCCCAGCCTGCTTCAGGGCATGGGCCATTCCGGGCAGACCACCCAGGCCCTTGTCGTCCTCAACGGGAGCCAGCTCATCTCCTCGGCCATTCTTCTGGTCTGGTCCCGCATCTTCGTGGGAAGGCGCCTCCCCCTGATCCTTCTTTCCCTGGTCGGGGCGGTATGCGCCGCAGGCCTGTGCCTGGGCCTGGCGCCGGTTGTACTGGCGGGCGTCATCGGGCTCAGCTCCAGCTTCATGCTCATCCTGCTTCTGGCCCTGCCCCCGCTCCTAGGTGGTGAGGAGCGGACCGCCAGCATATCCGCGGGGATGTTTACCCTGGCCTATGTCTGCGCCTTTGTGATTCCCCTGGTGGGCGGAATGTTCTGGGAGATCACCCGGGAAGCGAGGATGGCCTTTGTTCCCTTGTTCGCGTGCATGATCCTGGCGGCGGTGCTGTGCGCCCAGCTGCGGATTGGTGGGAGCTCGAAGTGATCGGCTGTTCGGCGCGGGAAAGGGCCTTCCGGAAATCAGTCCGCTTGTTCCGGATCGCGTGGGAGGTCGACCCAGACGCGGGTCCCATCTCCGGGTGAGCTGCTGAAGCCGATGTCGCCCCTGTGGGCCCGGGCCAGAAGCTTGGCGCTGTAGGTGCCCAGCCCCGTCCCGTCGGGCTTGCCCCAGGTTGCGTGGGGCTCGAAGAAGCGGTCCCTGATCTGGTGCGGGACCTCCCCGCTGTTGTGGACGGCGACGCGGATCCGGTTAGGGGCGCTTTCCGCCCTGACGGCGACAGCGCTCCCCTCTGGCGAGGCCTCCAGGGCGTTCTGGAGCAGATTGGAGATCATGGACTCGATGTGGTGCTGTTCCCCGCGGATGGGGCAGCCCCAATTCTCCTCCCGCTCACAGGCAACCTCCACTCCGACCGAAAGGTTGCGGGTCCGTTTCAGGGCCCCGTGTTCCTGCGCCAGACGATGCAATACAGGCTCCAGATCGAACCATTCCGGACTGAGCTCGTAACTGCCCTCCTCGATACGGAAGAGATCCAAAGAGTGGTCGATCATGTGCAGCATGCGCTCGCCCTGCTGCTGAATGGCCTCCGCCGGTTTCCGCGGATCCATGCCGGTATCCTCTCGCAGGAGCATCCGTGAGTACCCGATAATGGTATTCAACGGGGCCTTGAGATCGTGGCGCACAATCCTCTCCGTGTCCCGGCGCAGCCGCTCCAGCCGCTTGCGCTCGGAGATGTCGCGCACAACGATCACCTCGTTATTGCCTTCCCTGTGCGCCCCGTTCCCCACAGTGACTTCCACGGGCGTATAGGACCCGTCGCTTTTCACCAGGCTGGTCTCGAGAGGGCTCTGATCGGACAGGGAAAGGCCGGAGGTGGTTGGTTTTCCGCCGGAATCTGCCGGATACGGGGATAGGATCACTTCTTCCGTTCTGCGGTGAAGCAGGGCAGAGGGGTCATATCCGGTGAGGGAAGTGGCCGCGGGGTTGGAAAAGCGGATTGTGTCCTCTTCGTCGATAAGCAGGATACCGTCGCGAGCGGAAGTGGTGATCATGCGGAAGAGCTCCTCACGACGTGCCAGCTCCCGGGTGAGCTCACGCATTCTTCCGTAGAGCGCGCCTGCGAGCGCGGCGGCTGCGGCGAATCCCAGAGTCCAGGGGAGCATCGCCGGGGTGAAGCTGCGCAGGAACTCCTGGCGGGCAGTCCGGAAGAAGAGGGCCCATTGCAGAGTGTCCTGCTGCATCAGATTCCCCAGGATCATGATCAGGGGGTGAAGGAGTAAAACCCCGAGCAGCAAGCCGAAAAGAGACCATTTCGCGATTGCGAGCGGCTTGTTCACAGTCTGTTGCGGATAGGCGACCCCGGTCTGCGCGGGGGTGTTTTCTTCTTCCGTCATGACCGGAGTGTTTCCTTTCTGCGTTCGTTCAACCGTATGCCTTACCTTCCGTCCCAGCCGGGCAAATCAAGGGAAAGCGGGGATGGGGAGAGCCCTCGCGGGGAATGGCACGATCACCATCGCCCGAGAGAAGGGTAAGAGGGGCGAGCGTTCCGAGATTCGGACCAAAGGGTGCCGGGTGAAACGGCTTCTGGGAGGATCCGGATTAATTGCCGAGCCTGCGGAGCTCCGCGCGGAGCTCGTCGTCACCGTCCTGCTGGATGAGGACGTATCTTCCTGTCTGCAAGGGACCCGGATTGATGATTTTGCTCGCTCCGATCCGCTCCTCTCCCACGGCCTCGTGGATATGGCCGGTAACGACGACCTCGGGCTGGGAGCTCTCGATGAATTCGCGCAGCTTGCGACTTCCCACGTGGCGTCCGTCGGAGAGCCTGTCAGTCACAGTGTTGAACGGCGGATTGTGCGTGGCCAGAATGGTGCGCGGGAGATGCCCGATTTCGCTCATAGCCTGCTGCAGCCACGAGGCGAGGGTCCCATCGGACACCTCCGAGGGCGTGCCGAAAGGAGTGGGGAGAGAAGCGCCCACACCGGCCAGTCCGACGCTTTGGTTGATGCGGATGCCCTTGGCGTGGATGCTCACGTTTTTGTCCTGAAGAAGGGTCTGCACCCCCTTCTTGTCCATATTGCCAAACAGGGCGTAAATAGTGGGGTTTACCTCCGCTATTTGCTCCAGGATGCGGTCCGCTGTTTTGCTGTCCCCCGCATTGGTGAGATCTCCGGTGACAATGATCCCCTCGGCATGGTCCGCATCCGGTATTCGTGCGATATTTTTCGCGGATTCGTGCAGGTCGCCGATCGCAATCCAAAACTTTCCGTGATCCATAGCCTGCGCTCCCCTGTCCTTTTGCGGGGTAAACAGAAAGGTGCTCACAGTGGTGCAATACAGTCCTTGCGGGGCCGTTCACTCCATTCAGGTCAAAATATCGGGAGCTTGGACCTATCATTTTTATCCGAATACGGGAAGGTGTGTCATGTCGGGCGGGGAAAGGAACACAGGCGGAGTGTCCACGAGCACCCCGCCTGTCTGGACGTGTTTTTGTCTAAAAATTGTCCGGTTTTCTCTTTGGGCAATCCTCGATTCGGTCGGATACGGGTCAGTGGTTTACATCCCTACCGTGCAGGCTGAAAAGGAATCTTTACCAGACCCCTAGAGCCCGTGATGGTAGATGGCGTATTCCGTCCTTCCACCCAGAATGCCGTCGATCTCCTCCTGCACCTTTTGCCGTTCCCTGCTTTCAAGCCAGCGCTGCCAGTCATCCGGAGAGTTCCAGACGCTGATAACAAGGTACTCCTCTGGATCGTTGTAGTTCCGCAGTGTTTCTCCCGAAATGTACCCCGGCTGATCCATGGCCATGGCACGCATTTTCTTGAACAGGGGAAGGATCTGCTTGCCCTTCTCCGCGGGAATATGCCTTTTGATGAGTACCTTGATCATAGGACCTCCTTGCGCCTCTCGCAAAGGTGTTGTTGGGGATCCCTGAGAAGAATGGAGCCGCTGTTCCGTATGAAAATTCTTCCACACCCCCTTTGTCTCGTCAAGCGAAGGAGTTTGGGGTGTCTGATGCGGAAGAAAACCAAAAGATCGGATTGTGTCCCGATTGATGAAGGCTTGGCTCACGGAGCGCATTTGCCGAAGGCCTTCAGCGTCCTCAACCGGGTCCAAAGTCTCGGAATGGCGCCTCACTGGCGCAATCGACGTGGTCGCTTGACAAAGAGGAATGTGGTGTTACTGAAGTTTCATGAGTAACACGTAATGTGCGACACGTACTCAGGAGAAGGATTATGTCCACACCGCAGAGCCCCATACAGATATTTCAGCTCCTGGATAATTCCAATTGCGGCCAGTGCGGGGAGACGACCTGCATGGCCTTTGCCGCGGCCGTGTTCAGGGGGCAGAGGAGCCTTGCGGAGTGTCCCCGCGTGGATTCCAGCTTGATTCCCTCCACAGAGGATGAAGCAAAGCCGATCGATCCCGTGGAGGCCTCAGAACGGGAGATGGCCCAGCGGATGCTGGAGCTGCAGCGCGGGGTCGCGAGCCTGGATCTGGCCGCTGCCGCGGAAAGACTCGGGGGCAGCTATGACGGAAACCGCCTGCACCTGGACGTTCTGGGCATGGATGTGGCCTTGGACCAGGAGGGCGGTCTGCACACTGCCATTCATACCAATTATTGGGTGGCCGTGCCGGTGCTAGATTACGTTCTGAACGCCTCCGGGGCCCGGCCCAACGGCCAGTGGAAGCCGCTGCGTGAGCTGTCCCAGGGCATTTCCTGGCAGGGTCTTTTTGGCCAGCGCTGTGAAAAGCCGCTCAAGCAGGTTGCGGACACCTGCCCAGAGCTGTTTCGGGAACTATTGGGCATGTTCCAAGGCACACGTCCCGAAAACGGCGCGGAGGCGGACATCGCCGCAGTGCTCTATGTTTTGCCCCTGGTCCCGGTGCTGATTGCCTACTGGTATCCCGATGAGGGGCTCGATTCCCACCTGAGCGTGCTCTTTGACGCCAATGCGGAGAGGAATCTGAGCATGGGCTCGATTTTTGCTTTGGGCACAGGACTGGGCAGGATGCTGGAAAAGCTTGCGGGAACGCACTGTTCCGAGTACAGGGGGTAAGCGTTTTTTTTGTATGAAAATATGGTCAATATGTTGAATTATTGAGGAATTGTCCGCGAGACGA
>CAYNCR010000195.1:387-5820 GCA_964395575.1 uncultured Desulfohalobiaceae bacterium | reverse complement strand
CAAAGACCAAATGAACATGAAGATTGAAAACACAATGTCTTCCGGTACATATTTCGTTTGACTTTTTCATAGTCCAAAAATATAATAAAAAATATGCACATACGCAAGGGCTACAAATTTCGCCTCAAGCTCCATGAGGGAGACGCCAGTAAGCTCGGACAGTTCGCCGGTTACTGCCGCTTTGTCTGGAACAAGGCCCTTGCGGTGCAGGACGAGCTGTTTCGGGACGAAAATGCGAAGCTCCTGACCCGGACCGAACTGATAAACAAGCTCCCGGACTGGAAGCTGGAGCATCCGTTCCTTGCCGATGCCCAGGCTCAGATCCTGCAACAGACCCTCAAGGACCTGGATCTTGCCTACCGGGCCTTCTTCCGTCGCCTGAAAAATATCCGGGCCGGGGACTACTCCGAAGGCAACGACCCAGGCTATCCCCGGTTCAAGAAAAAACACCTCCACGATTCCTTCCGGTTCCCGCAGGGATTCAAATTTCAGGACAGGCATGTATTCCTGCCCAAGCTCGGTTGGTTCCGGTTCTACAGGAGCCGCGAGATCGAAGGAACACCCAAGAACGTGACCGTCACCCGCGACGGACCGCACTGGTACATATCCGTGCAGGCTGAACAGGAGATCCCCGATCCGGTCCCGGCGCGAGAGCCAAGCGCCGGGATGGACCTCGGGGTCTCCCGGCTGTTCACACTCTCCGACGGCTCCTTCACGGAGCCGCTGGATGCGTTCCGGAACCTGGAGAACAAGCTCGCCCGGGAGCAGCGGAAGCTCTCCCGCAAGAAAAAGTTCTCCGGGAACTGGCGCAAACAGAAGGCGAGGGTGAACCGGGTGCATCGCAAGATCCGGGACAGCCGCAGGGACTTCTTGCACAAGACCTCGACGGCCCTGGCCTGGAGCTATTCGGTGTTCTTCGCCGAAAACCTGAACGTGCGGGGAATGTCCGCGTCCGCCAAGGGCACTGCGGACAGCCCCGGCAAGAATGTCCGGGCCAAGGCCGGGCTAAACAAGGCGGTGCTGGATCAGGGCTGGTCCGAGCTGCTACGCCAGCTCGACTACAAGCTGTCCCGGCGCGGCGGGGAGCTAGTCAGGGTGTCGCCCCGGGACACATCAAGGGCCTGCTCCCGGTGCGGGTATGTGTCGGAGAACAATCGCAAGTCGCAGAGCAGATTCGAATGTACGGCCTGCGGCTTGGTGATGCACGCGGACGAGAACGCCGCGATCAACATTGCTACCCTCGGGCAGAGGGGACGTAACGCCTGTGGAGATGGGCCCGGCACTCACAGCGCCGTGAGTGCCGGGTCATCCATGAAGCAGGAACCTCCGGGAAATGGCGACAGAGTACCGGCCCCGGCATAGTCGGGGAATCCCCTTCCTTCAGGGAGGGGAGGATGTCAATGAGACTGTATCCGATTGGTTGCGGCAAAGCGAGGGGCACGACGAATCAGGAACGCAATAAATAGAATCTTTGTGCCCCCCCCGTCTCCGCGTCTCCGCGTGCGCGAGAACTTCTTCTTTCTTACGTCGCGCCGTCGCGCCGTCGCGCGTGCTAATCTTGATCTTCTCTTCCCCAAGTCCCAAGCACTGCATCCCCGGGCAATGCCTCAGCAAAAGCAACCCCGCAGAGAAGAAAGAGCTATAGCGCGCCACGCCGCCACGACGCAGCGCAAAAATTATTCCTCTTTCTTTACGTGGACTCAGTGCGCCGTTGCGCGAGATAATCTTCATTCTCTTCCATCATCCACGCCATCTCCTTCTCGCTCCAGGGAAGGTATGGGGAATTTACGGTATATAATATGATAAAAGTTAGGTAATGCTTTGCAAAGAAAATCATACAAACGGATTGATGATTTTTACGCCCTCAATCTCAGATCCGCTCTGCAGATCTTCGGAGAGTAAAGTGGTGCATCCGGATATGCGTGCAGAATGGATAATCATCGCATCCCAGAAAGATATTTGATCGTGCTTGAGTTTCCTTGCTGCGGAAAAGACTAAATGCTCATCAGGATACACTATCTCTAAAACAGAAATATAGCTCAAGAACTCCAAAGACTCATCCACGGACAATTTATTCGCAATTTTTCTGGTGGCGGTCACGAAAAATTCCTGCATCACCTGGACGCTAATTACTCCGGATCTGTTGACAATATGCTCATGAACTAATTCCCTTGCTTCTCGCCTTTTCTGGTATCCTGCAGGGTCGGAATCAATGGCGTAAACAAGGATATTGGTATCCAAAAATGCCTTATCTTTCATGGAGCTCATCCCTGGTCCAGGCCTTGTTTCCCATTCTTGCACTGCAGCGCTGATAAAAATCATTCAAGCCATTGATTGCATCCTGGGCTTCAGTGTCTGAACGGACAAAGTTCCGGATCATTCCCCGAACCACGGCATTGAGAGAGGTATTTTTCTTTTCGGCTATTTTGCGCGCCTTGTCCAGAAGCTCATCGTCTATTTTCAAGGTGATGTTGGCCATATTCCCCTCCTTTGTTGTGTTGGCATTTAGCACATACACTGTGCCAAGTCGATAATATCCGCTAAAAATAGCTTCCTCAAGCATCTCGCTTTCCGGAATCCCTTGCTGATCGGGAGCTCGGCGATCCCGGAATTTTGCCCACTACGGCGCTGCGACGCAGCGCAAGAAAGAACCTCTTTTTCTATCTTCACGTGGCGTCTTCGCGTCGTCGCGCGAATTTCCTCTCTTCTTATTCCTGTCGAATCCTGAGCGCTGCC
Organism: uncultured Desulfohalobiaceae bacterium; assembly: GCA_964395575.1. GTDB lineage: Bacteria > Desulfobacterota > Desulfovibrionia > Desulfovibrionales > Desulfothermaceae > JAIPDU01. Next base: position 3,084 of record CAYNCR010000195.1, on the reverse strand, counting down.
TCCCCGGGCAGCGCCTCCACAAGAGCAATCCTGCAGAGAAGAAAGAGCCATAGCGCGCCACGACGCCACGCCGCGACGCAGGAAAAGTCTTTTTCTTTTCTCTTTACGTGGCGCCTCTGCGCGAGCTATTCCTTTCCGCCCTGCCGGGAATGACTCAACCTCTGCGTGACAACAGCAAATGGAAAGCAGAGCACACTCAGCCTGTCCTGCTCTTGGGCCCCTCTTCACAACTTGGGCGCATGAAGCTAATATAGGTTTCCAATCCCCAGCTCAGGGAAGGAGATGCCATGCCGAACTTCAACCAGAGAATCACAACCTTCTCTCCATCGCCCGAAGACAGACAGGTCTGCCTGAAAAACCTGACCAGCCTGCTCCAGCAGAAGCCAGAGGTCATCTTCGCCTACGCCCACGGCTCCTTTGTCCAGGATCAGCCCATCCGCGACCTGGACATTGCGGTTTATCTAGACACATCTCACCTTCCGGAAAACCGCTATTTTTACGAAGACAGCCTCAGCCGTGAGCTCGCGAGGAGCCTGGAAACGTCCTTTCCCATCGATGCACGCATTCTGAACCATGCCCCCATATCTTTCCAATATCACGTCATTCAAGGGTATCTTCTCCTGGACACGGACCTAGAAGCCCGAATCGCTTTCATGGAACACACCATTTCCAGGTACCTGGACATGGAGCCCCTCCTGAGACACCATATCCGCGAGGTGATGGAGAGTGGACCTGAATCCTGACCGTATCCGGAGCAGGCTGCAAGATATCTCCCGGGCCGTGGATCGGTTGCGCCAAATTCATGCTGCGGGAGAGTCCGCGTTTCTGGCGGACGAGGACAGCCAGGACATCGCCAGAGCCAGGCTCTTGACCGCCATGGAGGCGTCCCTGAACATCTGCTACCATGTCTGCGCCAAAAAGCTGAAGAGAGTGCCCGAGACCTACGGCCACTGTTTTACCCTGCTGGCAGAGTCCGGATTAATCTCCTCAGAGCTGGGCACGCGCCTCTCGGCCATGGTCGGCCTCCGCAACCGCTTGGTGCATATGTATTGGGACATCGACTACAGACAGGTCTACCGGATTCTCTCGGAGAATCTTGAGGACTTGGAGCAGTTCGGCAAGGAGATCCTGCACCTGGAAAGCAAACCCCGGTGAGACAAGCGAGAGTGGCCCTATAGCTCCCCCCTCATCTTGGCTTCACAGTTGTGGAGCTCGTGGTGGGGAGTACATGAGCTCGGTTCGAAATCAGGTGACGTCTCTTCCCGTGTCACCTTCTCCCGTAGCCAGCCAGTTTTCCACAGACAAACCGGGGATTCGAGAAAATTCGGCGCTGTTGGCTGTAACCACAGTCAGCCCGAGGGTCAGGGCGTGGGAAGCTATGAGCAGATCATTGGGACCGATGGGGGTACCACGCGCTTCCAATTCCGCGCGAATCTCCGCGTAATGCCGATCCATACCCGCATCCAGCGCCAGAACCTCGATGAGGGCAAGAAGCTCCTCCACTCTGGCAGCCAGAAGCGCGGAACCCTTCTTGCGGGCCCCAAAGCGCAGCTCACAGGCAACCACGATGCTGGTGCAGACGGCACTTTCCCCCCTGTCGGCAATGTGCCGCGCAACTTCACCGGCCGGGTTCCGGATCAGATCGGAAATGATATCAGTGTCCAGCAGATAAACAAAATCGTCCATTTTACAACTCAATGTCGTCAAGAGGCAGCAGCGTTTCATCTCCATCAGGGAACTCTTCGGTCAGAGGTTCCCAATCGGCCAGAGTTGCCAACAGGGAACGGCGTTGCGCCGCTTCAATGATCAGCCTGTGCCCCTCCTGGCGGATGACCGCTTCATCACCCGGCAGCTCATACTCGCGGGGAATCCGTACCGCCTGATTGCGGCCGTTCCTAAAAAGTCGCACACGTTTTTCAGTCTGCATGATCACCTCCCATGCCTTGCATATGTCTAGGCATATGCTAACACAGCGCGAAATTCGATCAAGCCCCAACAGGATTACGCAGCCTTTTCAATTATCTCGCGCAGCGATGAAACGTGGAAAAAGAAGAAGATTCTTGCGCTGCGCCGTGGCGCCGTGGCGGGCAAAGCTCTTTCTCTTAGAGAACCAGAGAAGAAAAAGATTATCTCGCGTAGCGGCGCAGCGACACGGCGTGAAGAAATAATAGAAAGAAGATTCTCGCCTCGTGACGTGCCGGGGCAGACAAATTGTTCCAGAGCCCCAATCAGCCTGAGAACCTCTGTTGACCACCTCGACATGCTCCCCTGTCTCGGATAGAATCCTTTTCAATGAAAGCTACCAGACCATTGACCGCATCCGTGGCGCGGAGAAGCATATCCCTGCCGCCGAAAATGAAACAGATGCGCCTCCCCTCTTATCTTGGCTTCACAGTCGTGGAGCTCGTGGTGGTCATCGTCCTCCTGGGCATCCTCTCCGTGTACGCCGTGCCCCGCTTCGTGGGTGTGGCCTCCTTCGAGGAGTCCGGGTTCTACCAGGAGACGGTGAGCGCGGCGCGGTATGCCCACCAACTCGCTGTGGGCAGGGGATGCCCTGTGCGCATCAGCTTCGTCACCTCCGGCGCAGAACAGGGCTATGCCCTGGCCAGACGTTCCAAATGCAATTCCGGCAATTTCAACACGCTAGATCCGGATTTGCATCCTGTTTCCTCCCACAAGGAAAGTGCTATCACAGTA
>CAYNCR010000195.1:0-377 GCA_964395575.1 uncultured Desulfohalobiaceae bacterium | reverse complement strand
CAGGAGACGGTGAGCGCGGCGCGGTATGCCCACCAACTCGCTGTGGGCAGGGGAGAGAAGGTACGGATCAGATTCAGCTCGCAAGGATACGAGCTGTTCCATCAGGACGGCTCCGAGCTTCCGGAAGACGGCCATCCCGTATCCAGCGCCAGCCGAGACGACATTTCCATAACTAGCACTGATGTATCACTCCCCCGCAACGCCACCTTCGACGCCCTGGGACGCTGCGAGAATTGCAACGGCAATATGACTATTTCCGTAGGCGGGCGGGATCTAACAATCTACGAGGAAACCGGGTATGTGGACACTTCGCCGTGATGTCCCACTATCGCAAATGGAAAAACAATATTGATTATAACCAGCTACGCATCCCTTAC
>CAYNCR010000194.1:0-5843 GCA_964395575.1 uncultured Desulfohalobiaceae bacterium | reverse complement strand
TCCTTGAGATCCTTGCTGTTCTCCTTGGGGATGACCACTGTCTTGATGTGGCCCCTGTGGGCCGCCAGCAGCTTCTCCCTGAGGCCGCCGATGGGCAGCACCCGGCCCCGCAGGGTGATCTCCCCGGTCATGGCGATGGCATTGTCCACCGGCATGTTGAGCAGGGAGGAGACCAGGGACGTGGCCATGGTGATCCCCGCCGAGGGCCCGTCCTTGGGGGTCGCTCCCTCGGGGATGTGCACGTGCACGTCGATATCCTTGTAGAAATCCGGCCGCAGGCCGAAGATGTCGGATCGGGACCGGACGTAGCTCAAAGCCGCTCGTGCGGACTCCTGCATCACGTCGCCGATCTTGCCCGTGACCTCGATCTTGCCCGTGCCGTTCATCAGGGCCACTTCAATCATCAGAAGCTCACCCCCAAGCTCGGTCCAGGCCATGCCTGTGCCCAGCCCGACCTTGGCCTCCTGTTCGCGCTCGTTGTAGCGATGACGGGGGACTCCCAGATATCCGGGCACGCTCTTCTTGGTCACCTGCACTTTCTGCCGGTCCTCCTTGTCCTGGACGAACCGCTTGACCACCTTGCGGCAGATATTGGCCAGCTCGCGCTCCAGGTTCCGCACGCCCGCCTCGCGGGTATAGCGCCGCATGACCTCGTTGATGGCCCCTTCGGAGATGTGGAGGTTCTCCTGACTCAGGCCGTGCTTCTCGATCTGCTTGGGCAGCAGGAACTTCTGCGCGATCTGCAGCTTCTCCGTCTCCAGGTATCCCGGCAGCTCGATGACCTCCATGCGGTCCCGCAGGGCCCAGGGGATGCTCTGCAGGGTATTGGCCGTGGTCACGAAGAAGACGTTGGACAGATCGTACTCCATGTCCAGATAGTGGTCGTTGAAGGCGTAGTTCTGCTCCGGGTCCAGCACCTCCAGCAGGGCCGACGACGGATCTCCCCGGAAGTCTGCGCTAAGCTTGTCCACCTCGTCCAGGCACATGACGGGATTGTTGTATTCGCGCCGCTTCAGGGACTGCAGGATCTTGCCGGGCATGGCGCCCACATAGGTCCTGCGGTGCCCGCGGATCTCCGCCTCGTCGCGCACCCCGCCCAGGGACAGGCGCACGAACTCGCGATCCGTGCTGCGGGCAATGGACTTGGCCAGGGAGGTCTTGCCCACGCCCGGAGGGCCGACGAAGCAGAGGATGGTTCCCTGCATCTTCTGCACCATCTGCTGCACCGCCAAGAACTCCAGGATCCGCTCCTTGGGCTTTTCCAGCCCGTAGTGGTCCTCCTCCAGGATCCGGCTGGCCTCGTTCAGGTCCAGCTCGGTCTCCTTGAGCCGGTCCCAGGGCAGATCCAGCAAGGTGTCCACATAGTTGCGGACCACGGTATATTCCGCTGAGGAGGGCTGCATCTGCTGCAGCTTCTTGATTTCCTTGCGGGCCTTCTCCCGGGCCTCCTCGGGCATCTGTTTGGCGTCCAGCTTCTCCAGGAGATCCTGGCCCTCCTCACTGGGCTCCTGCTCCAGGCCCATCTCCTTGTGGATCGCCTTGAGCTGCTCGTTGAGATAGTAATTCTTCTGATTGGCCTCGATCTGCTCCTTCACCCGCTCATTGATCTTCTGTTCCACCTGGGAGTGTTCCAGCTCGGCCACAAGAAGGCCGTAGACCTCCTCCAGGCGCCGCTTGGGATCAACGATTTCCAGGATGTTCTGCTTCTTTTCGTAGTCCGCCTTGAGATAGGGAACCACTGTATCCGCGAGCTCACCCGGGGTCTCCAGCTCCTGGATGGCCTTGAGCCCCTCCTGGGAGATCCTGTTGCCGTTCTGGGCCAGATTCTCCACGGACTCGGTGGTCATCTGCATCAGGGTCTGCGCCTCGACGTCGAGAATTTCCGGCTCCTCGACAGGCTCCACGTCAATGACGGGAAACTCCTCATCCGAGCTGAACAGCGGGTCGTTTCCGTGCCAGGTCGCGCGGTGCTGGCCCTCGAAGAGGACCTTGACCGTGCCGTCCGGCATGCGGAGGAGCTGCAGGATCTTGCACACGACACCCATGCCGTAGACCTGGTCGGTATCCGGATTCTCTACCTCCGGATCGCGCTGGGTGACCAGAAGGATCTGCTTGTCGTATTCGGTCAGGGCCTGCTCCACGGCCCGGATGGATGCCTGTCGCCCCACGTAGAGGGGGGCGATGGAATGAGGGAACATGACCACTTCCCGCAGGGTCATCAGGGGAATTCGGTCCGTTGCCTGGGTCATACTGCCTCCTGTATTTGATTCACCACCTCCGTGGCGCCCCGAGGGGGCGCTTCGGAGGCGGTGTCATATGTTTTTAGGGAATACGGGGGAAGACAGGGGAATCGCACAAAGCCGCGACATGCACGAAGAGAGGGGTGAGCTATGCGGTCTTGGCCCGCTTCTCGTAAAAGAGAAGCGGATCCGCACCTTCCTCCACCACGGAGCTGTTGATCACGCATTCCTGAACACCCTCCAAAGAGGGCAGGCGATACATGATGTCCATCATCTTGGACTCCATGATGCTGCGCAAACCCCGCGCCCCGGTCTTTCGCTCCATGGACTGCCTGGCGATGGCCTTGAGGGCGTTCTGCGTGAAGTGCAGGGTCACGTGGTCCAGCTCGAAGAGCTTCTGGTACTGCTTCACCAGGGCATTCCTGGGCTCGGTCAGAATGCGGACCAGATCGTCCTCCTCCAGCTCGTCCAGAGCGGCCTGCACGGGGATACGGCCCACGAATTCGGGAATCAGCCCGAACTTGATCAGGTCGTCCGGACGCACCTCCCGCAGGATTTCCCCCTGACTCATGTCCCTGTGGGTGCCCACGTCCGCGCCGAAGCCCATGGACGAACCCTGGGTGCGCATCTTGATGATCTTCTCCAGATCGATGAACGCGCCGCCCATGATGAAGAGGATGTTGCTCGTGTCCAGGCGAATATACTCCTGCTGGGGATGCTTGCGACCGCCCTTGGGAGGAATGTTCGCCTCGGTCCCCTCCATGATCTTCAACAGGGCCTGCTGCACGCCCTCTCCGGACACATCCCTGGTAATGGAAGCGCTGTCCGACTTCTTGGAGATCTTGTCGATCTCGTCCACATACACGATCCCGCGCGAGGCCGCCTCGATATCGTAGTCCGCGTTCTGAAGCAGCTGGACGAGAATATTCTCCACATCCTCGCCCACGTACCCGGCCTCGGTGAGGTTCGTGGCATCGGCGATCGCGAAGGGCACTTGCAGGATACGGGCCAGAGTCTGGGCCATCAGCGTCTTGCCGCACCCGGTGGGCCCGAGCAGGAGGATGTTGCTCTTGTCCAGCTGAACGTCGTGCTGTGAGCTCTCCTGATAATAGACCCGCTTATAGTGGTTGTACACTGCCACGGAGAGGATCCGCTTGGCCTCCTCCTGGCCGATGATGTACTCGTCCAGGGCCTGTTTAATGGCATCGGGAGGCAAAAGCCTCCCTTGCTCGGTTTCCTCGGTCAGCTTGTCCTGGGTGAGGATCTCGTTACAGAGCCCGATGCACTCGTCGCAGATATACACATCCGGCCCGGCAATGAGACGCTGCACATTGTCCTGCGTCTTGCCGCAAAAGGAGCAGCTCACGTTGCTGGGGGTATCCCTTTCCGTATCCATCTCTGTATCCAAACGCCTTGTTTTGTTGGTGACGGAGCTATCCGCTCAAGGCTGAGCAAAGCCCTATTCACTGGTTTTCATTTCCTTTCTGGACTGCAGCACCTCATCGATCACGCCGTAATCCTTGGCCTCGGTGGCGTTCATGAAGTAGTCGCGGTCCGTGTCGAATTCCACCTGTTCCAGATCCTGACCCGTGTGGTATGCCAGGATCTCATTCAACCTCTTCTTAAGACGAATAATCTCTTTAGCTTGGATGTCAATATCCGAGGCCTGTCCCTGGAAGCCTCCCATGGGCTGATGCAGGAGCACCCTGCTGTGGGGCAGCCCGAAACGAAGCCCGGGAGAGCCTCCCGCGAGGAGCAGGGCTCCCATGCTCGAGGCCTGGCCCAGGCACAGCGTGGCCACGGGCGCGGAGATGTACTGCATGGTGTCGTAGATGGCCAGCCCGGCAGTTACCGATCCGCCCGGGGAATTGATGTAGAAGTTGATCTCCTTTTCCGGATCCTCGGATTCCAGAAAGAGGAGCTGGGCACTGATCAGATTGGCGATGTAATCGTCGACCGGGGTTCCCAGAAGGATAATACGGTCCTTCAGGAGCCGGGAATAGATATCATAGGCCCGTTCGCCGCGGCCCGTCGTTTCAATGACTATGGGTATATTCATGATGCTGCCTCCTTGACAGGCAAATGAAAATCTTTCAATTGCTGCGTTGCCCGGCACTCACTTTTTTATGTTTGCCCGTAATATTTTGAACTTCGGGAAATAAGTGAGTGCCGGGTCGCGCCTTGCCCTTGAAGTTTTTCATAGGCCTGCATGCTCCTGTATTTTTCAACAGCCTATTGTGGGCATTTGAATGATTATTCCTGTTCGGCCTCGGAGGAAACGGATTCGGAGTCTTCACCGCTCTCCTCGTCCTCGGCCAGGGACTCCACTTTCTCCACTTCGGAGTATTGATAGAGCCTTTCCATGGCCTTGTCCGCGAGAAGGCTGTCCTTGAGGGCATACATGAGGTTGTTCTGCTCGTAGTACTGCTTCAGCTGCTGGGGATCCTGCCCGTTCTCCTGGGCCAGCCTCTGGACCTGGCGCTCGACTTCCTGATCGCTCACGGTGAGCTCTTCCCGCCCCGCGATTTCGAGCAGAATGAGCTGCTTCTTGACGTTCTCCTCGGCCTCGGGCCGGAACTGCTCTCTGAGCTCCTCCTCGCTGCCCAGGGCCTCAAGGCTCTTGCCCTGCTGCTCAAGCTGTTCCCGCTTTCGCTCCAGCAGATAGTTCAGCTGCGATTCCAGCATGGAGGGAGGGATGGCCACGTCGACCTTGGAGGAGAGATCATCCAGGAGCTTCTGCTGGGCCCGGGACTTCTCCATGTTCTCCTGGTACTTGCTCATGTTCTCCGACAGCTTGTCCCTGAGCTCCTGCACTGATTCCGCGCCGACCTTGCCGGCGAGTTCCTCGTCCACCTCGGGAAGCGCGTATTCCTTGACCACATTGAGCTGAACGTCCATCTCCACGGTCTTCCCCGCCAGATCCTCATTGATGAAGTCCTCGGGGAAAGTGATCGGCTTTGTGGTCCGCTCGCCAGGGCTGAGCTCCTTGACGATTTCCTCGAAATCCTCCAGGGCCTGGCCCTGGCCCAGGGGCAGCTCGAATCCGGTGGCCTGGAAGTTCTCCAGGGGCTCCCCGTTTTCATAGACCGTGAAATCCACCACAGCCAGCTCCCCGTCCTGGGGCTTGCGATCCTCGTCCACAATCTGCAGGCTGCTCGAGGCGCGCTGGAGCTGATGGATCATGCTCTCCACCTGCTCCTCACTCACTTCGGTCTGACGCTCCTGTACCTTAAGCCCGTGGTATTCGGGAAGCTCAACATCGGGCCTGACCTCGAAGTCAATGCTGTACTGGAAGTCCTGGTCCCTTTGCATGGAGGCCTGATCGTCCACATTGAGGCCCGCGGAGGGCTCCACCCCGATCTCGCTGAAAATCTGGTTGAAATGCACATTCAACAGGTCCTTCTTGGCCTGCTCGTACACCTCGTTCTTGAATCGGCTCTCCACGAGCTCCGCGGGGACTTTCCCCTGGCGGAAGCCGGAGATTTTCAAATCCTTCTTGAACAGGGCCACAGTGGTGTTCAATGCCGCATTCACCTCTTCCGCGGGAACGGTGACGCTCACCTTCTTCTGGACCGGGGAAAGATCTTCCACCTGATATTCCAT
>CAYNCR010000193.1:0-5852 GCA_964395575.1 uncultured Desulfohalobiaceae bacterium | reverse complement strand
TCGCACGTTTATGAAACACGGCTTCAGCGCACATCCCCGGCTTCCCGCGCTGTATATCCATGTAATCAAGCTATTGGAAACATTTTCATACAAAAAAAGGATGGATGAATGAGCGAATATCCCAGACTGGAACAATTCCCGACTCATATCGAAATCCCCGTTCTCTGGGGAGATATGGACGCATTTCGACACGTGAACAACACCCGCTTCTTCCGCTACATGGAATCCGCGCGCATCAGCTATCTTGAAGCCCTGAACTTCTCCCCCACGGCGGAAAAGAGCGGCATAGGGCCCATCCTGGCCCAGACGAGCTGCAAGTTCATCTCACCTCTGGCCTACCCGGACAGCGTCATCGTCGGCTGCCGGACCAGCTCTATCCGCGGCGAAAGCGAGCTGGAGCAGGAATACCTCCTCGTGAGCTCAGGCTCGAGTTCCACGGTCGCCGTGGGCTGGTCCCGCATCGCCGCCTACGACTACAACGCCCTGCGCAAGGCCAGCTTCCCCGAGGAAGTCCTCGCAGCGGTCAGGGAGCTGGAGGGTGGCGCCCTGTGATCGCGACAGGAGATTGCGGAAAAAATTCTCACGGCCATCAAGCGAGCTCACCCATGCGGATCTATCTCGTGGGAGGAGCCGTTCGAGACGAGCTCCTGGGAGGTCGCCCTCCGGACAGGGACTACGTGGTGCTCGGGGCCACGGAAGAGGCCTTTCTGCGGGCCTACCCCGGCGCCAAGAAGGTAGGCCGGCGAGAACACTGCGTCTACATCCACCGCGGGCGGGAATTCACCCTCTCCGACCAGCCCGATATCTGGGCCGATCTTGAGCGGAGGGATCTGACAATCAACGCGGCAGCCAAGGACGAACAGGGCCGGATCCTCGCCACAGAGCGCACGCGCCACGACCTGGAGAACAAGGTGCTCCGCCCGATCCATCCGGACAACTTCAGGGACGATCCCCTGCGCTGCTACCGCGCTGCCCGCATGGCCGCCTGTTTCCCTGAATTCGCGCTCCATCCCGAACTGGAGGACGTCCTGCGGGAGATGGCGGGTGCAGGGGGGCTGGAACACATCGCCGCGGAGAGGGTCTGCGAGGAGGTCCGCAAGGCCTGCGGCTGCCAGGCCCCCGGCCGATTCCTCCGTGCCCTCGCCACACACGGCCTCTTTGCCACCTGGTTTTCGGAGCTGGCCTTTCTCGGGAATCACCACGACGCTTCTCCAGCCGACCCGGACCTTTTCGGTCCGGCATCCGCAGCCGAGCGTCTGGATCGCCTCCAGGGGGACGCCCTGCGCGTCTGGATGGGGATGTGCAGCCTCCTGGACGCAGCCGCACCTCCGAAATCCTCCGAAAACCGGAACACTCGGGCCGCCTCCATGGCCCGGACCATGGCGGAGCGCCTCAGAATGCCCCTCGTTTTCATCCGGGCCGCGGAGAAGGCGGCCGGCTGGATTCGGGCCGCGGCCCGCTACAACTTGCTTTCCCCAGAGGCCAGGGTGGATCTTTTGACGGACCTCGCGGCCCATGAGCTCAACGAACGGATGCTTGCCGCAGCGGCAGCCGTCTCCCGGGACGTGGACCCGCAGGCCTGGCGCGACGACCTGCGGCGGATGGACAGTGTCTGTCTTCCCCGGGAAAAACAGGGCCTTGGCCCGGAGTCGGGACGCATTCTGCGACGGATGCGCTGCGAGAGCCTGCGCAAGGGTTGACCTCCCTCGGACATCGGACCACGGCGGAGTATATCCGGCAACCGCAACACTGGCTCGAGATCCGTTCGCAGACTGTTGGAAAAGTCCTATTCGGACAGGCCGCCCCGTGGCTTCTGGACCCCGGGGACCTGGTGTGCTAGATAAAGGGGCTATGACGGCTTCCCGCAGCCCAGTGGTGCATATGGCGCGCCAGCAAAGCTACGACGAGGACGGGCTTCGCTCGACAGCGACTGAATGCCTGGACCACACCATTGGCCGCGATATCCGGGATAGCACCGTCCTGCTCAAGCCCAACTTCATCTCCAGGCAAAACGCCTTTCTCTCCTGCACGCACCCCGGCCTGATCGAGGCCGTCTGCGCCCATTTCTTCGAACTCGGAAACCGCGTCCTCGTGGGAGACTCCCCCGCTTTCGGCTCCGCCAGAAATGTAGCCTCTGCCCTGGACCTGCCTGAGCGCCTCACCCCCTACGGAGCACGGATCGTGGAGCTCCAGGCGGGAAAGCAGGCGGCGCGGCGCACCGCAGAGGGTCCAGCGCTCGCCCAAATCCCGGAGGATGTAGAGCTCGTGGTCAATCTGCCCAAGCTCAAGGCCCACAAGCAGATGGGCATCAGCGGGGCGACCAAGAACCTCTTCGGCCTCGTGCCCGGAGCGAGGAAAGCAGTGGCCCACGTGCGCCACGGACAGAGTCATCAGGCTTTCGCGCGCATGCTTTTGGATCTCTTGCCGGACTACCCGGATAGCGTGAGCCTATTAGACGGAATCCGGGCCATGGAGAAAAGCGGCCCCACGGACGGCGAGCCCAGGGACTGCGGCATTCTCGCTGCAAGCCGCACCCCCCTCGCCCTGGACACGGCCATCTATCTCGCCCTCGGCCTGACTCGTGAGGATGTGCCCCTCTGGCAGGCCGCCTCGGAAAGGAAGCTCCCGGGGACCGATCCGGAATCAATCGCCTACTCCGGAATGAAGCCCCAGCATTTGCAGACGGATTTCCGCATGCCCGAGTGTCTGAACCCGGTCAGCTTTCATCCCTTGCGGCTGGCCAAGAGCATCTGCAAGCGTGGACTGGCCCGGCTCAGGCCGGCGGGGTGAGAGCGCGGATGGAGGTCAGAGATCGGAGGTCGGAGATCGGAGGCCAGACGTCAGACGTCAGAAGTCAGAGAGCTCAGAGGCCAGGGATCAGAGGCCAAAAAGAGAAATTCGAAATTCGAAATGCGAAATTCGAAACCCAGAGTCCACTGCTTGGCGATCGACGCTTCCTTGCTGGTCAAACGGAACGTCTTAGCCCAGTTGCGGAGCTCGTTGCAGGCATGAGAGCAAAAACCCCTCATTTCCGGGCCGACCCGAGCACAACCAAGCATGAAAATGGTGCGCGGGGAGTCGGGGATTGCGCTGAGGCCTGTGTTTCATCTCGGCGTCCAGTACTGGGACCAGCTTCAAACGAGCGATTTCTGCGCACGGGACAACGTATATTTTTATCGTACCCTTGGCATCGCGGATATCATCGTCGCTACCGGCAAGATCCCCATATCGCGAACAACAAGGGCTCGCCTGTTTATGAAACACGGCTTCAGCGCACATCCCCGTCTCCCCGCGCCAGACAATTCCCCGATAAATCAGCAAGTTAAAAGCATTTTCATACAAAAAAAGATCCTCAATGACCCCAAAGCAGGACACAGACCCCAAGACAACCGGACAGCGGGGCTGCCGGGCCCTAGTCCAGGGCAAGGTCCAGGGCGTGGGCTTCCGGCCCTTTGTCTACAGGCTGGCCCGCGAGGGCGGGCTTTCCGGCCACATCCGCAATACCTCCCAGGGCGTGGAGATCGAGATCAACGGCCCCGACCCGGAGGTGGAGCGCCTTCTCCGACGCCTGGTGGCCGAGCTGCCCCCCCTGGCGGAAATCACTTCCCTGAGCACCGAGGACATTGCTCCGCGACAGGACCCCGCTGCGTTCTCCATCCTTCAGAGCCAGGAGGACGCCACGCACAGCGTGCTCATCAGCCCGGACATCGCGGTCTGCCCGGACTGTTTGGCCGAAATCCGCGATCCGGCGGACCGGCGCCACCACTATCCCTTCACCAACTGCACCAATTGCGGCCCCCGCTTCAGCATCACCCGGTCCATCCCCTACGACAGGGGGAGGACCTCCATGGCCTGCTTTCCCATGTGTCCCGCCTGCCACGAGGAATATCACGACCCGCTGGATCGCCGCTTCCACGCCCAGCCCAACGCTTGTCCCGACTGCGGGCCAAAGCTCTGGTATACCGACGCACAGGGCCGGATCTTAGCCCGCAGGGACGACGCCCTGCGGGACACGGCCCGCGATCTCGCCGAAAACCGCATAGCGGCGATCAAGGGGCTGGGTGGTTTCCACCTCGCCTGCGCCGGTGACGACCCGAAGGCGGTGGCCGAGCTGCGCCGCCGCAAGAACCGCCCCCACAAGCCCCTCGCGCTCATGGTCCCGGATCTGGATACCCTTTCCCGGTTCTGCCACATTTCCCAAGAAGCCCGGGAATGGCTCACCGGACGAATCAAGCCCATTGTTCTGCTTCCACGCCGGAACGGAGCCATGCCCCGTGAGCTCGCCCCGGACACAATGGACCTCGGGGTGATGCTTCCCTATACCCCGCTGCACAGCCTGCTCCTTGCGGACTACTCCAGCCAGCTCGGGCCGGATCGCATCCCCGCCCTCGTCATCACCTCGGGCAATCTGAGCGACGAGCCCATCGTGCTGGGCAACAGGGAGGCCCTCAAGGGGCTTGCCGGAATCGCGGATCGATTCCTGCTCCACAACCGGGACATCCTGCTGCGCTGCGACGATTCCGTGCTCCGTCCCCTCCATTCAGGCGCTCCCCCCTTGCTCTACCGACGGGCCCGGGGCTTCGTCCCCGATCCGATCACCCTGCCCGAAGACGGGGAGAATGTTCTGGGCCTGGGGGCGGACAGCAAGGCAACCATCTGCCTCAGCAAAGGGGAACGGGCTTTCGTCTCCCAGCATATCGGCGATCTGACCAACCCGGAGACCCTCGGCTTCTACCGCGAGGTTGTGGACCACGCCCAGACCATCCACGAGGCCGAGCCGCGGATGATCGCCGCGGACCGGCACCCGGACTACGCGAGCACCCGCCACGCCTCGGAATATCCCGGGCTTCCCCTGGTGCGCGTGCAGCATCACGTGGCCCACATCCTCTCCGTCATGGCTGAAAACGACCTCGCAGAATCCTGTCTGGGCCTGGCCCTGGACGGAACAGGGCTCGGCGACGACGGCACCCTCTGGGGAGGCGAGCTCTTCCGAGTGGACTGGGAGCAAAGGGCCGTCCACAGGCTGGCCCACTTCCGGCAGGCCGCTGTTCCCGGTGGTGACCGCGCGGTTGTGGAGCCCTGGCGTATGGCCCTCAGCTACCTGCTGCAGCAGGGTGTCGATCCGCAGGCCCATGCCTGGCCCTGGCAGCCGGAACACTCCAGGGCCCAGGACATGGTGGCCCGGATGATTCGAAGCGGGATCAACGCCCCATTGAGCAGCAGCTGCGGACGCCTTTTCGACGCAGTCGCCGCCCTGCTGGGACTGGCCGACTCCATCAGCTACGAGGGCCAGGCTGCGGTCAAGCTGGAAGCTATCCAGTCTACTGCCACTGAAGAAGGATACACCTGTTCGGTGAACACCGAAACCGAACCCGCAGTCCTGGAGACCGGCGAGCTCTTCTCCCGTATGTACGGAGACTGGAAGCAGGGCGTGGATCCCGGAGCAATCAGCCGCCGTTTCCATCTGGGGCTCTGCCGGAGCCTTGGCCATCTGGCCCGCCATTTCCGACAGCAGACGGGCCTGAACAGAATCGTTCTGAGCGGCGGTGTCATGCAGAACGAAACCATGAGCGTGCTTCTGCCCCGCGAGCTCGCACGACAAGGGTGCAAACCCTTTCTGCACACCCGACTGCCGCCCAACGACGCCTGCATCTCCCTGGGCCAGGTTGTCTACGCCCGTTTCTTCACCTGACCCCCCGCTGCCCTCCTTGTTTTCTGACTCAAAAATGATTATTTTTTTCGTTTATCCGAAACCAACGGAGCCTTGGCTTCGGGGAAACGGAAACACCTATCACCCAACAGAAGGCACTCAAAAGATTATGCCCGAAAGAAATCCGCACATCACGCTTCCG
>CAYNCR010000192.1:0-5859 GCA_964395575.1 uncultured Desulfohalobiaceae bacterium | reverse complement strand
CTTTGCGGCGGGAGCAGCGGATCGAACAAGAGCTCGATCAAACAGGGAGCGAGGCAACGTGAAAGGATTGGAGCGATTCGTTGACCGGATGTCCCGGGGATTGTCCAAAGTGGCTCAGACAGCCCTGTTCCTGATTATGCTGATCATTCTGGCCAATGTCGTCCTGCGCTATTTTTGGGCCCCTATCAAAGGGACCTACGAGATCGTGGAAGTCCTGGGGGCCCTTTTTCTATCCCTGGGAGCGGCCTACTGCGCTGTAACCAGAAGCAACATCGCCGTGGAATTCGTCGTGCAAGCCCTTTCGCCCGCCAAGCAGACCATCGTTGATATAGGAACCAACCTGATCTCCTTCCTGTTCATTGCGTTTATCAGTTGGGGAGTCATGGAATATGCCGGTACTGTATATCAGAGAGGCCGCGAGACGACCGCTTTGGGTCTGCCGCTGTTCCCGGTCTATTACCTGGTGAGTTTGGGAATGTTTCTCCTTGCCCTGGTGGTCTTGGCGGAGCTCATCAGGCTCATTCTGGTCCTGGCCCAAAAAGGAGGCAAGAAGGAGTGACTCCGGTTCAGATAGGTCTCATCGGCATAGTGCTCGTCTTCGTCCTGATCGCATCCCGAATGCCCGTAGCCTATGTGATGCTGGTCATCGGTGTTGCCGGCATCGCACAAATGACATCGATAGAGGCCACCCTTTCCATCAGCGCCTCGACCATATACGACACCTTCGCCTCCTATTCCCTGATCGTGGTGCCCCTTTTCGTCTGGATGGGATTCATCGCCTTTCACGCCGGTATAAGCGCCCGGATATACGATGCGGTGTACAAGGTGATGGGCAGCATGCCGGCGGGCCTGGCTTTGGCGACTATCGGGGCCAGTTGCGCCTTCGGGGCCATCTGCGGCTCCACCACGGCCACATCCGCAACCATGAGCGCCATCGCCGTTCCGGAAATGCGGAGATATCAATACCAGGACTCCCTGGCCACGTCCGTTGTCGCCGCCTCCGCGATTCTGGGGATCATGATCCCCCCCAGTGTCATTCTCATTCTTTACGGCATCGCGACCGGGGAATCCATCAAGCATCTCTTCATGGCCGGAATCGGGCCGGGGATCCTCTTAACCGGCCTGTTCATGCTGGTTACTTTTTTGCAAGCCCTGCGCAATCCCGGGCTTGCACCTTCCGGTCCTCCGGTTGAATACAGGGAGAAAGTCCGAGCCCTGGTCACCGGCGGGATTGAAGTAGTCATCATCTTTGCCGCGGTCATGGGCGGTTTGTTTCTGGGTTTCTTCACCCCCACCGAAGCCGGGGCGGTGGGTTCCGGAGCCACCCTCGTCGTGGCCATAGCTAGACGCCAGATCAACTGGAAACGCTTTGTGGATTCCCTGAACGCAGCAGTCCGCATCTCCGTGATGATCATGTTCCTGGTCATGGCGGCCAGAATATTCGGACGATTTCTGGCCCTTACCGGAGTCCCTTCCATGCTGGCCAATTTTGCGGTGCAGCTCCCCATAAGCCCCCTGGGCGTGATGGGGGTCATCCTTCTCATCTACCTTTTGCTCGGCCTTTTCATCGACGCCCTGGCTCTGATCCTTCTCACCGTGCCCATATTTTATCCGGTTGCGGTCCAGCTCGGCTTCGATCCCATATGGTTCGGGGTGATCATCGTCCTGGTCGTGGGAATGGGGGTCATAACACCCCCAGTAGGGGCGAACATCTACGTGGTGGCAGGCATGGTCCGGGATGTGCCGGTGGTTACCATCTTTCGGGGGGTGTGGCCCTATCTTGCGGCAGTCATTCTGTGCGTTGCCATCGTGACCGCCTTCCCGCAGATCTCGCTCTTCCTGCCGGATCTTGTCAGGTAGAGCGACGGATTGTACTTTACTTCCGAAAGAGGTTATCCCCCCATGACCTCGCCTGGAAGCAATCCTTCAAGCACCGACCGCGGACGCACGGCCTATGGACACCTCCGAGCGCAGCATCCTGACCGTAACCTGTTTCGGTCACTTCATAAGCCACTTCAACATGATGTTCTTCCCCGCCCTGGTCCTGCCCCTGACCAGGCACTTCGACCTGGACCCCTCCCTGATCGTGCCCCTCTCCTTCTGGATGTATCTTCTCTACGGGGTCACCGCCCTGCCCTGGGGCATGCTCAGCGACCGCCTCGGGCCCAAGCGCCTGCTGCACGCCATGTATCTCGGAGCGGGCATATGCGGCATGGGAGCGGGCCTCGCCCTTGGCTCCCCGCTCGCCCTGTCCCTGGTCCTGGGCGGGCTGGGCCTCTTTTCCGGAATCTACCACCCGGCGGGGCTGGGGCTCATCTCCAGGGGCGTGTCCCGCATGAGCCTGGCCCTGGGGTACAACGGCATCGCGGGCAACGCCGGCTTGGCCGCCGCCCCTTTGGCCGCGGGGCTTTTGAACCACCTTTTCGGCACCCAGGCCGCATTCCTGATCCTGGGCGGGCTCAATCTGGCCGGATCAATGGTGATGCTCTTCCTGCCCCTTCAAGATCCGAAACAGGAAACACAGGAAAGATCCTCGGCGGACCGAGCCAGGCACATGGCCCTGGGCTTCGGGCTGCTGTGCGCCTGCATGATTCTGGTGGGCCTGGTCTACCGCGGCTCGACAGTCCTGCTTCCCTATTACTTCGAGCTTCGCAGCGAGGCCCTTTTCCAGCAGCTGGAGCTGTTGCAGGGGTGGGTGCTGTCCCGCAACGTGGCGGCCACCGCCCTGACCTCGTTGGTGTACGTCGTCGGCATGGCGGGGCAATATGTGGGGGGCCGGATCGCGGAGCGATTCGATCCCAGGCTGGGCTACCTCGCCTTCCACAGCCTTGCGGTTCCGCTCATCCTGATGATGGGCTACGCCTCGGACCTGCCCCTGGTTTTCCTGAGCGCCGGGTTCTTCTTTTTCATCCTGGGCATGCAGCCCATCGAGAACACCCTGGTGGCCAACCTGACACCGGACCGGCTCAGGCACAGCGCCTTCGGGGTCAAGTTCATCCTCAACTTCGGGGTGGGAGCCTTCGCGGTCCATCTGGTGGGAATCCTGGAAAGGACGTGGGACCTGCTCGCGATCTTCTGGTCCCTCGCAGTCGCCTCCGCGGGCATCGCCTCGCTTGCAGCGCTTCTCGTGTTCGCCACGCGGAATCTTCGCTTCTAGCGGGACTGCGAAGTCTACGCTCTTTTCCTCTTGAAGGGATCCAGGGGGGCCGTGCGCGTCTGCATCTGAGAATGGACCGCCTCGACACCGGGAATCCTTCCAATCACTTCCCCCACCATCGCGCCCTGCTCCAGATTCTCCACTGTTCCGGTCAAAAGGATCGTTCCATCCCGGGCCTCGACTTCGATACCCGAATCATGAATTCGGAAATCCGAAGCGACGGCAGCTCGCGCATCTGTGCAGAGCACGAAGTCGTCTATCTTTTGCTGCATCTCCGAAGTTCTCTTGAACTCCTCAAGACTTGCCGTATGACAGACGATCTCACTGGCGCCGGCAATGCTCATCTGTTCCAGATTGATCGTGAGATCGTACAGGAAAGGATCCTTCCAGTCGCACTGATACAGAGCACGCGTCCATTTCTCTCGTTTGGCATCCACATTCTTGATGAAATTGATGGCCTCCTCGCGTTTGGTGTAGCCCATTCGCTCCATAACGGCTTCAATGCGGTATTCCATATCGGCGATCACCTTGACGCGCAGGAGATTGGGAACCCCCTTGAGCAGCAGATGCCCGGCAAGCCCGTCGTAAACAACGTTTTCCTCTTTCTGGACTGCTCTGGCAAGCGCTTGCTGGATGTAGGTCAGATAGTGGACCCGCTCCGTCATGCTCTCCAGCAAACCCGGCTTCTCCTCAAGGGCCCTGGAGAGCTTTTTCAAGGAAACTCCTTTTTCCTCGGCAATATTCACCAGCATCTCTCGAGAAATATGAGTACAGGACAGCTTCTGGGCAATGTGGTCCGCTAATTGAGTGCCTCCGCTGAAAGACCCTCTGGATATGGTAATAATCGCCATAAAACACCTTGAGATACAGGGAAAATTTTTCTGATTGAAGCAATCTCGGGAAGTTATACTCACTCTAAAGCATACTGTTTATTGCAAGTGTTCTGTTTCGTTGTTATTTTGCCGTCCACAAAGATGAAAGAGCTCATTTTACGCTATTATATTCCATTATGACCTAAATTATCGAATCTGGGCTTTGAGATCAAGAATAAATTTTCCGAATAAGAGGTCGGTCAAAAGGGATGGTTGAACGGGCATTTCTGAAAGATTGCGGCTGAAAGGCATCCGGGTGAGGGGGTCGGGCACTGACCGATCAGTCTGTTGAAAAAGCTTTCCTCAGACAGGGCGGGGTAAACTATCGAAGGACCAAATGGAAAAGCTCGCGATCAAAAGGGGTTGGGATTGTCGTTGTCGTCCTGAAAGCGATAATCCACCTCCTTGAAGGAATCCGCGGGGAAGACATACAAGAAACGCAATGTGTCCCGCCCCGTATTGCGCAGGCCATGGACCGCATTGCTCGGGATGAACACCGCGGTGCCGGACACCACCCTATACTCCTCACTCCCGATCAGTACCGCGCCCTCTCCGGCCAACACATGGTACACCTCCGGCGGGGTGTGCTGATGCGCCCCGAGCCGATCCCCGGGCCCAATCTCGCCCACCCCGGCGGTGAGGGACTCCGTTGGGGTGCGATCGCTACTGAACAGGGTGCGCCAAGCTATACGGCCGTTCCGTTCATTATTCCAGCCCTCGTCGCACTCGGCTTCGTGGAGAACAACATGCTGCTGTTCGTTCCGGGACATGGACAACTCCTTTGGTGATGAAATAAATCGGGTGGTCCTCCTTCCTCGGGGAACAGGGGGATCCTTCTTTCTCACCATTGAACGGCGTCGGGCTAGAGCACTCCGTAATCCCTGGCCATTTCCTCGTCGAAATCCGCTTTTCTGGAAGGACAGTTCTCATTGGGGCAGAGCTGACAATTGAAAAAGGTAACCTCTGTCGGGAAAAACATACCGGACTCGGTCTTGGAGGGATACATGAGCAGACTCGGCGCGAGACGCACACCGATCGTTTCCTCGACGTCCCCGAGCAGCCGAAACAAAGGGCGCTGCTCTTCCAGCGGCCAGTCCTGCAGGGATCCGGGATTCATATAGGACAGCTGCTCGATATGCTGTTCCTCCTGAAGGGATGCGCAAACGCTCTTGATCACATCCTGCAGGGCAACATTGGCAATGGTGTCCAGATAGTACTGGCGCAGAAAGTCGCCTTCCCCTTTCAACATCTCGTCCACCCGGGGACCCAGGGTCACGACAAAGGGAAAGACCCGCTGCACGTCCTCGAGGTTCTTTCTGAGCACCTTGCTCGAAAAGGTTATATCCTCAATGATTACTGTTTCCTCCCCTTTGTCCTGGATATAGAACGGCTTGTAGGCCAGCTGCGGTTCGACAATCCGCTCCATTTCCCGCATAAGCTCTTGAACGTCCGACCATTCCCCGCTCTCCGGGCTCAGGCCCAGACGCTCTTGGATCCGGGAAGCATCCATCTCGAAATCAATACCGCTCACAACCTTCATGCTGTTCCCCTCGAGGTTTGCCAGACCGTTATGGATCTGGTTCATCCGAATACTCCGTACTACCTTCTTGGGCATAAACCGCCAAGACGTCCCGATGAAATCCTGCTTCACAGGGCCGGCTTCGCCGGTATTTTACAACCTTCATTCCCGGGCCGATCCGGGCACAACCAAGCATGAAAATGACGCGAGGCGAAGGCGGGTGGACGCTGAAGCGCAGGTTTCATCCCGGGTTTCCCATGATGGGATACGCAACACCTCATCGACATTCCCGGATCACTTCCGGGGAAGCA
>CAYNCR010000191.1:0-5873 GCA_964395575.1 uncultured Desulfohalobiaceae bacterium | reverse complement strand
TACGAAGACGTCTCCTTTCTTTCCCTCTCCAGCGGGGACTTCACCCAGCTGGAACGGGTCTTTCTGGAGAGCTTCTCCCTGTGCCGGGAAAGGCAGGTAAGCATCTCCCTCCCCTCCCTCCGGGCAGGTTCCGTGAGCCAAAAGCTCATGCAGGTGATGGCCTCCCTTCGCAGAACAGGCATCACCCTGGCTCCGGAGGCAGGGAGCCAGCGGCTGCGCAATGTGATCAATAAAGGGATCTCCGAAGAGGATATCCTGGAGCACACGGAAAAACACTTCCGGCACGGCTGGCGCAACGTCAAGCTCTACTTCATGATCGGTCTGCCGGAGGAAAGGACAGAGGACCTGGACGCCATCTTCAGTCTCTGTCGCAGCATCGAGCAGACCGCACCATATGGGATCAAGCCGCACATCACAGCGGCAGTGGCTCCATTCGTGCCCAAGCCCCACACGCCCTTTCAATGGCAGCGCCAGGACAGCGTGGAGGAATCGCTGGCCAAGATCGACTATCTCTCCCGTCAGTTCAAGTCCTCCAAGCGGCTGGCCCTGCGTTGGCAGGATCCGCGCATGAGCTGGCTGGAAGGGGTCTTCTCCCGCGGGGACCGCTCTCTGGCACCGGCTGTGGAAGAGGCTTACCGAGCCGGGGATATACTGACCAGCTGGTCCGACTGCTTTTCCCCGGATACCTGGACCGGGGTCTTTCACCGGACCGGACTGGACCCGGACAGCTATCTCCAGGCACGGGACCCGGACGCTTCTCTACCCTGGGACCATATCGAGACCGGCCTTGGCAAGCAGTTCCTGAAGCGGGAGCTGGAAAGGGCGCGCCAGGGGAGAACCACTGAGGACTGCCGATCACATCAGTGCCATAACTGCGGGGTCTGCACCACCAGCCCGCATGGCAGCCGTCTGTCCGATCAGGCCCGGATGAAGGCGATTCGGCCCGAGTTGAACCCCGCGCAAGACACGGAGACAGAGACAGCCGAAACCCCGCTCCTGGAGCCGGATACGGAAAGCTCCCAAAAGGGGGCCCAGTTCCGTCTGTGGTTCGAAAAGACGGGACCGGCCAAGTATTTGAGCCAACTCGAGCTGCAGACTGTTTTGGAGCGGGCCATGCGGAAGGCGGATGTTCCTCTGAGCTTCAGCCAGGGATATCATCCCACCCCAAGGCTCTCCTTCGCCCGGGCCCTTCCCGTGGGTGTGGAGAGCGTGTGCGAATGGTGCCAGATCGTTCTGCGCACTGACATCCCGCTCGAGCAGTGGATCAAGGATATCAACGGCTCCCTGCCCCGAGGCCTTCGCATCACCGAAGCCGAGAGCATTCCCTTGCGGGAAAAGCCCAAGCCATCTTTTGCCGAGAGTTTCGAGATCTCCTATCACCCCAACGGATCCGAGGCGGAGGAGCTCACCAGAGCCTGGCACGACGCGCTCCAGGCTACCGAGCTCCCCTTGCGCAAGCGGACCAAGAAGGGCAGGGAAAAAACAGTGGATGTGCGCCAGGCCCTTTCCAGGGTTCAGGACAGGGGGCAGGGAAATATCCTGGTGGAATGCGACTGGTCCCTCGTATACATCAATCCCCTGGAAATGCTTCGGCTGATCACTCCCGATGTCTCTGCAGACGGCTATTCCATGTGCAAGGTCGACCCCGGACCGGGTCAGTGGAGCCCCGAGGAGCGTCCAACTTAGGGCTGATCCTTTTCCTGCCGGCAATTCTGTCTCAAAACCCTGATCCTTTCCATCCGGTTGATCTTCATACCAGAACCGATTCAGGATTGCCGGAGCAAACTCCCCCATTGAGATCCCCAATTCTCATGCTTGCGTGGACACAGGCACAATGAAGCATGAAAATGCGATGTCAGTCAGGGAGTGCGGTGAAACCCGTGTTTCATTCCGGGGTCCAGTGTATGAAACACGCCATGAGCATCCCCCCGAAACACACCTTGCTCGCTGATTTATTCCCATCATTCAAGAGACCAAGAGTTCTATCAGCCTGCTTTTTCCGCTCCAGCCCATCGCCTGCAGCCGGGAACCGGGCCTCAAGGGGTCCGAGCCAGGCATGGCCTCGTCTTGCCACTTGGGAATGCAGATGGTAAAAACCCTTTTAGGGGCCATTCCCGGGTCGCCAAGCTTTCTTGTATGACTCGAGCCTCAATGGACCCGACTGCCCCTCTGGCACCGATCAGATTATCATCCAGGGATCATGGCGAAAGGATATGTGAGGGGAATGCTCCCGGCGAATCCCTCGGGATGCCATATCCCGGATTCCCTTTCTTCACACAGGACGTTGCATCGGATCATAAGCCCAGCAATGGAGAGAATGTATGCAGGGTAAAGCACAGCGAGATGCCTATGCCCGGGCAGCCGAGCTCTGGAAACAGAGCAGGTTCCCTATCGCCTTCACCGGGGCGGGGGTTTCCGTGGCCAGTGGTATTCCCGACTTCCGGAGTCCCGGTGGGCTCTGGAGCAAATACGATCCCATGAAAGTGGCCACCGCGGAAGCGCTGCAAACCGAACCACACGCCGTCTGGGAATTCCTGCTGGAGACCGCCGACCTCTTGCTGAGGTGCCAGCCCAATGCCGCTCATACCACTTTGGCGAAACTGGAACAGCATCACGGGCTCGAGGGCGTCATCACGCAGAACGTGGACAATCTGCATCAAAGAGCCGGATCGAGCGAAGTCGTGGAGTTCCACGGCAATTTCGAGCGCTTCTACTGCCAGGAATGCGGGAAACAGGAGGATCGGGCCAAAGTGCAGGAAAAGGCTTCCCGGGCCATACCTCCCTGGTGCGATACGTGCAGCTCCTTTATCCGTCCGGATGTCGTCTTCTTCGGCGAAGCCATCCCCGCGTATGCCCTGCAAAAAACGCAGGAACTGGTCCGTAAGGCCGATCTCATGCTCATTGCGGGAACCTCCGGAGAGGTTGCGCCGGCAAACACTATCCCCAGGGAAGTCAAGATGAAAGGGGGACAAATCATCGAAGTCAACAAGGGCATGACCTCCTTTCAGGAAATCACCGATGTACGCTTTGACGGCCCGGTTGAAGAAATTTTCCCCAAGTTCATTGAATACTTGACAGAGTAATGACCGTTCAAAACCATGGAATAC
Source organism: uncultured Desulfohalobiaceae bacterium (assembly GCA_964395575.1). Taxonomy (GTDB): domain Bacteria; phylum Desulfobacterota; class Desulfovibrionia; order Desulfovibrionales; family Desulfothermaceae; genus JAIPDU01. The sequence goes on along the minus strand of CAYNCR010000191.1, from coordinate 2,766 downwards.
TTTATAAGCCACTTAAAAAATTCAATTATTTCAAAAAACAACCTAGTAAATAGTAAATGGATAGAATATATAGATTTTGAATTAAATAGTGATGAAACTGAACTCACAGTTTACTTTCCACATCACTTTATTTATCAAAATTATTGTGATATAATAAAGGATAATTTAGAATACCATATTTTATTAAACTTTCCATATCTAAACAAAATAAAATATTCTATAATCAATAAAATAGAAAATACAAAAAAAAATTATTTCAATTTTTATAAATATAATCCAAACTATTTATTTGAAAATTTTTTATACAACTCCAAGAACATATTGGCTATTAATACAGCAAAACATATTATTCAAAATGAAAATGAAACAAATAAAGTTGTTATATACGGAAAAAATGGAACAGGGAAAACACACCTTATCAAAGCAATACTAAATAATTATTTAGATAAAAATAAAAATTATAAAATACTTTACATTAATCCATATTTAATATTTTTACAACATCAAAAAATTCAAAAAAGCGTTTCAATTCAAAATATTTTACAAAATTATGACATTATATGTATTGATGACTTTGACACTCTTACAAAATATAAAAAAATTATACCAGAAGTATCTTATTTCATTCATTATTGCACTGAAAACAACCAAAAAGCCCTTATTGCATATAATGAGCTGAGTGCTATTTATCAAAAGTTAGATTCACAACTTCGATCACGCCTCGAGGAGAGTATCCACATTCACCTCCACGAGCCCGATTTGGATATCAGAATCCGTTACATAGAAAACTTTTCCAGGGAAAAGGCTCTTCATCTCTCGGATGACCAAATCATGCATCTGGCCAGGCAGTTTACCCATTTCAAGAACCTGGAAAAGTTCTTGGATCAGCTGACCGGGAGGCATGACGGGCAGAGCAAAGACCCCACCAGCAACCCGGATTTTCTGCTGCAGCGCACTATCCGCTCTGTGGACTCCTCCTTGTCCACACCGAAAATCATTTCCGAATTAAGCGAGTATTTCCGGATTCCCAGACAGGACATCCTCTCCGGCTCCAAGCGCAGGAAAGTGGTCCTGGCCAGACAGATCGGCATGACCATTTGCCGCCAGGTCCTGGACATGTCCTATCCTCGTATCGGCGAAGCTTTTGGGGGAAGGGACCACAGCACAGTCATGCATTCCGTCAACAAGATCCTTGCTTCCCTGGAAAGGGATAGAAATCTACAGACCATGTTCGAAACTGTGAAACAACGCTGTGAACATGTGCGCATTTCTGAAAGCAGCGCACGCTGAAAGTTGGTTTGTCGAGGATATGTCGACAATTCTTGAAATAATTAATCCAACAAAATCAATATATTATAAAATTTTGAACATATAAACCGCCCCTATAAGGAGCTATAAATGAAGATACAAATCCCTAAAGAAAATATTCTGTCCGGTATGCAGAAAGCGGCAAGCATCATTCCCAGCAAGGCAGGGGCCGCCTTTTTGCGGACGATCTGGCTTCAGGCCGAACAGGACAGGCTCACAGTCATGTCCACAGACTCCAAGCTAGAGTTCACCGGAAGCTATCCCGCAAAGTGTGACGCTCCAGGTCTTGTAGGCATTCAAGGACGAAATATCCACGAATTGTTTCGCAAGCTCCCAGCAGGGGATATCCAGTTCCGCCTGGATCAGGAATCCGAGACCCTCCTGCTCGAACAGGGCAAACGGAAATACAAGCTTCCCACATACGATTCCACCTGGTTCCAGCACTTCCATCAATTCCCCCAGGAAGACGCGGTGCTTTGGACCGGCGCCGAGCTCAAGAGTCTGATCGATCGGATTTCCTTCTGTATTGCGGACGATAATACGGAAAACATGCACTATCTGAACCTCGTGCCCAGACAGGACCATGAAGGATCAATCGAGGCCTGCGGGCTGAACGGGCATCAATTCGCCCTGGCCCGCTTTGAGCACAAGGAGCTCGCCCAGCGACTGGGAAGCGGAGGTATTCTCATCGCCAAGCCCTATCTTCTCGAGCTCCGCAAATGGCTGGATAATGAAGAGCTCTATTTCAATATGAATGAAAAACGTCTTTTTTTTACGGACAAGAAGCAGACCGAGCATTTCAGTCTGCCCTTGAACATTGATACCTTTCCCGAATACAGCAATTTCCTCTCCTATTTCGATGAAGAAAATACAGTGATGAAAATTGACAAGGAAGAAATGACCGAGGCACTCAACAGGCTCCGCATTTTTAATACAGAAACACAACAGTGCTCTTACTTTATTTTTGACAACTCGGAGCTGGTGATCTACAGCGAGGGTCAGGAGACGGGAGAAGCCGCGGAAAGCCTCCAGATCGAGTATCAAGGCGACCTGGAGAAAATAGCCTTCCCCACCAGGGATCTCATCGAGATCCTTGCCCATTTCGATTCCCGGACTGTATTCTTCGAATTCACGAACGCCCTGGGTCCCTGTAGAATATCCAGCTCAGGGGCCGAAGGCTACTTTGTTATAACCATGCCCGTGGATATCACCGAAGAAGTTTATTACGAGGACGAGAACCTGCAGTAACCCCCATGCCTGTGCAGATGCGGGCACAATAAAGCATAAATTTCGAGGCTCGCCCGGCCTTCATTCAGTGAGTTATTCACATTTTCATACAACCCTCATTCCCGGGCCGCCCCGGGCACAACGAAACATGAAAATGGCGCGAGGCGAAGGCGGGTGGACGCTGAAGCGCAGGTTTCATCCCGGGTTTCCCATGATGGGATACGCAACACC
>CAYNCR010000190.1:3827-5968 GCA_964395575.1 uncultured Desulfohalobiaceae bacterium | reverse complement strand
GTGTATTATGAAACCCAGCGAAGCGCTCCACCCGCCTTCGCCTCGCGGTAATTCCCCCAATAAATCAGCAAGTTATAAGTATTTCATACAAAAAACCACGACGCATCACGTGGAATGCGTCCTTGAAACGGAGTTTTCGTGCCCGAGCTGCCGGAAGTGGAAATCGTCGCCCGCTGCCTGGACAGGGCCCTTTGCGGGGTCAGGCTGGAGGATGTTGCGGTGCGGTATTCCGGGTGCCTGCGCTGCTCGGACCGGGAGCTGCGGCTCGCCGCGCAGGGCAAGCGCGTAAGCCGTGTGCGGCGCCGGGCCAAGCTTGTGCTGTTGGAGCTGGAGGACGGGTCGCTGCTTGCCTTCCACCTCAAGATGACCGGACGGCTCCTCGTAGCCCGGCATGAGGAGGCCGAGCTTGACAAACACACACACCTTGTTTTTAGCCTGCCTGACGATTGGGCACTCGTGTTCCGGGACGTTCGCAAGTTCGGGTATTGCCGGGTCTTCGCCGGTCCGGAGGAGCTTAGAGCCTGGCCCTTTTACGCCGGCTTGGGCCCGGAGCCGCTGGAGCTCGAGGCGAAGGATTTCGCCCGCCTCTTTGCGCGGCGCAGGGGCCGGATCAAACCTCTTCTGCTCGATCAGACACTCCTCGCCGGGATCGGCAACATCTATGCGGACGAGTCCCTCCATCTGGCGGGAATCCATCCGGAAACCCGCGCGGACCTGATCGGACAACAGGGGTACGCCCGCTTGCATGCCGCTCTGATCCGGGTGCTGAATCGGGCTGTCCAGGCCGGAGGCAGCAGCTTCAGCGATTTTGTCGATGCCAGCGGCATCTCCGGCAGCTTTCAAAACGATTTCCTGGTCTATCGGCGAGCGGGGCAGCCGTGCACGAGCTGCGGCAGCACCCTGGAGCGCATTACGGTAAGCGGCAGGAGCTCCGTGTTCTGCCCAGTGTGCCAGCAAAATTCCCGCGCGGAACAGGAGCCGTAAAGCCTCAAGAATAGGAGAGAAGCGGATTATGGGCGGTCATGTCGAGCTCAGCAAGGGGTATGAATCGGGACAGGTCGAGGAGCGCTGGCGCGACTTCTGGGACCGGGAGGGCACATTCACGGCGGACCCGGACAGCGAGAATCCGGCCTTTTCCATGGTCATCCCGCCGCCCAACGTGACAGGCAGCCTTCACATGGGCCACGCCCTGAACATCACCCTTCAGGACGTCCTCTGCCGCTTCAAGCGGCAGCAGGGATACAACGTTCTGTGGGTGCCCGGAACGGACCATGCCGGCATCGCTACCCAGAACGTGGTGGAGAAGGCCCTGGCCCAGGAGGGCCTCTCACGCGAAGAGCTGGGCCGCGAGGAGTTTGTGCGCCGGGTCTGGCAGTGGCGCGAGGAATACGGGGACAAGATCCTGTACCAGATCAAGGCCATGGGCGCCTCCGTGGACTGGAGCAGGCAGCGCTTCACCATGGACGAGGGCCTGTCCCGGGCGGTGCGGGAGGTCTTCGTCCGGCTTTTTGAACAGGGCCTGATCTATCGCGGGGACTACATCATCAACTGGTGCCCCCGCTGCCAAACCGCCTTGGCGGACCTGGAAGTGGAGTACGAGGAGCAGGAGGGCGGCATCTACCACATCGCCTATCCCCTGGCCGGGGGCGGCGAGGTTATAGTGGCCACCACCCGTCCGGAGACCATGCTCGGGGACACCGCGGTGGCGGTTCATCCCGAGGACGAGCGATTCAGCCACCTCGTGGGCAAAACCGTGCGCCTGCCCCTGGTGGAACGGGATATCCCCGTGATCGCGGACGCCCATGTGGATGCCTCCTTCGGCACCGGCTGCCTCAAGGTCACTCCCGCCCACGATCCCCACGATTTCGAGCTCGGCGAGCGCCACAATCTCGCGGGCATCCGGGTCATCAACGACACGGGGTACATGACCGGGGATGCCGGGGCGGCCTATGAGGGACTGGATCGCCACACCGCCCGTGAGCGCGTCCTTGCTGATCTGCGGGAACAGGGGGTCCTCAGGCAGGTGGAAAAATATACCCATAACGTGGGCCATTGCTACCGCTGCTCCACGGATATCGAGCCTCTCATCTCCAAGCAGTGGTTCGTGGCGACCAAGGATCTCGCCCGCGCCGCAACAGATG
>CAYNCR010000190.1:0-3727 GCA_964395575.1 uncultured Desulfohalobiaceae bacterium | reverse complement strand
ATCTCCAAGCAGTGGTTCGTGGCGACCAAGGATCTCGCCCGCGCCGCAACAGATGCTGTGCGGGACGGATATACCCGCTTCTTCCCCGAGCACTGGCTCACACACTACTATGACTGGATGGACAACATTCGGGACTGGTGCATTTCCCGGCAGATCTGGTGGGGCCATCGCATCCCGGCCTGGACCTGCGGGGACTGTGACGAGCTCATTGTCTCCAGACAGGACCCAAGTGCCTGTCCCTCCTGCGGCAGCGAAAACCTGGCCCAGGACGAGGATGTCCTGGACACCTGGTTCTCCTCGGCCTTGTGGCCCTTCTCCACGCTGGGCTGGCCCGGGGAGATCCAGGACCTGCGCACTTTCTACCCCACCTCCACCCTGGTCACCGGCTTCGACATCATCTTTTTCTGGGTGGCCCGGATGATGATGATGGGGATCCATTTCCAGGAAAGGGTGCCCTTCGAGCACGTGTACATCCACGCCCTGGTCCGGGACGAAGAGGGCCAAAAGATGAGCAAGTCCAAGGGCAACGTCATCGATCCCGTGGAGGTGATCGATGAATACGGGGCGGACGCGCTCCGCTTCACCCTGGCCGTGCACGCGGCCATGGGCCGGGACGTGAAGCTGAGCAAGCCGCGCATCGAGGGGTATCGCCACTTCATCAACAAGATCTGGAACGCGGCGCGATTCGCCCTGATGAACCTGCAGGACCCCGTGCCCGAGATCGATTTTACCTCCGTGAGCTCCTTCAGCCACCGCTATATCCTGCAGGAGATGGAGCGGATCAAGCAGGAGGTGGCCGACGCCCTGGAGGGATACCGCTTCAACGACGCGGCCCACGAGCTGTATCAGTTCCTGTGGCACACCTACTGCGATTGGTACCTGGAGATGATCAAGCCGGAGCTCTTTTCCGAGGACGAAAAGCTCCGTGGAGAGGCACAGGCCTGCCTCCACAAGAGCTTCACCGAGCTCCTGGTCCTGCTGCACCCCTTTGTCCCCTACGTCACCCAGGAGCTGTGGCACCATTTTCCGGGAATCGAGGAGAGGAATCTGGCCCGGGTGCCCTATCCGGAAATGCGGCCGCAGTGCCGGAACGGGGAGCTTCCCGCCTGGATGGATTTTCTGCAGCAGGTGGTGGTCAGCGTGCGCAACGTGCGAAGCGAGCTGGAGCTTCCCCCCGGGCGCAAGCTGACCCTGCTGGCCCGCATGGACGGGGAGCGCGCCGCCTTTCTGGAGCGAAACAGTCGGGTCGTCTCCGATTTGGCCCGGCTGCAGGAGCTCAGCATCGATGGGAATCTTACCCCTCCGGGGGCCGCCGCAAGCAATGTGGTGGACGGATGCGAGCTCTTTGTGCCCCTGGAGGGCGTGGTGGACTTCCAGGCCGAGATCGATCGTCTGGACAAGCAGCTGGCCAAGGTGGACAAGGACCTTGGCGGCTCGGAGAAGAAGCTGGCCAACGAGGACTTCGTGAACAAGGCTCCGGCGGATGTCGTGGACAAGGAACGGCAGCGCCGGGATGAGCTGCGGCAGAAGCGGGACAAGCTGAGCTCTCTGCGGGAGAAGCTGGCCCAATATCAACAGGATGAGGCATGAGCGAGGGAAAGGTCTATCTGCTCGGTGCGGGCCCCGGAGATCCGGGGCTCTTGACCGTCCGCGCCCGCGAGATCCTCGAGGCCGCGGACGTGGTGGTGTACGACTATCTGGCCAACGAAGGATTCCTGGACTATTGCCCCGAGGGGGCTGAGCTTGTCTACGCCGGCAAGCGCGGCGGGGACCACACCCTGTCCCAGGAGGAGATCAACCAGGTCCTGGTGGATCGTGCCGGGCGCGGGCTGACAGTCGCCCGGCTCAAGGGGGGCGATCCCTACGTCTTCGGTCGCGGCGCGGAAGAAGTGGAGCAGGTGGTGGAGGCCGGCGCAGCCTTCGAGGTGGTCCCGGGCATTACCTCCGCGGTGGCCGCGCCTGCGTATGCGGGCATTCCCCTGACCCATCGCGGCTTTTCCTCCTCGGTGAGCTTCGTGACCGGCCACGAGAGCGCGGACAAGGGGGAGAGCGCCCTGGACTGGCAGGCCCTGGCCCGCAGCGCGAGCACACTGGTCTTCTTCATGGGGGTCAAGAATCTGGCCTCCATCACGGCTAATCTCATGCGGGCCGGTCTGGACGGGTCCACCCCGGCCGCGCTCGTCCGCTGGGGCACCACCTGCCGGCAGAGCACTTTGACAGGCACCCTGGACGACATCGCCGCGGAGGCGGAAAAGGCGGGGTACACCGCCCCGGCCCTGCTCATCGTGGGCGGTGTGGTCGGGCTTAAGGAACAGCTGGACTGGTTCGAGAAAAAGCCCTTGCTGGGACGGGGCGTGGTCGTGACCCGGGCCCGGGAGCAGGCGAGCGGTCTGGTGCGCACCCTTGGGGATATGGGGGCCTGCTGTCTCCAGTTCCCCACCATCCGGATCAGCTCCCTGGCGGACTACGAGACCGTGGATCGGGCCGTCCGAGAGCTGTCGAGCTACGACAGCGTGGTCTTCACCTCGGTCAACGGGGTGCGGCACTTTTTTGACCGCCTCCGGCGGCAGGGGCTGGACAGCCGCGCCTTTGGCGGATGCCGTCTGGCCGCGATCGGTCCGGCAACCGCGGACGAGCTGCGCGGGCGAGGTCTGGAGCCCGATTTCGTCCCTCGCCGCTACGTGGCCGAGGAGGTGGTGCAGGGAATCATGAACCATGGCGGATTCGGGAAACGCATCCTTATCCCTCGCGCGGAGACCGCCAGAGAGGTCCTGCCTCAAGAGCTCGAACAGGCGGGCTACGAGGTGCGCGTGCTCCCGGTGTACCGGACCGAGCTGGCCCACAACGACACACAGGAGCTCCTGGAGGCCATGAACCGTGGAGAGGTCCACTACGTGAGCTTTACCAGCTCCTCCACGGTGCACAATTTCTTCAAGCTGGTCCAGCCCGAGCAGCTGCGCCCCTACACGGAACAGGGGCTGCGCCTGGCCTGTATCGGGCCGGTTACGGAAGAGACGCTTTCCGAATACGGTTTCGCCTGCCAGGTGCGGCCACAGCGCTATACCGTGTCCGAGCTCGCCGAGGCCATCGCCCGGGATGCCGCTGGCGAGGAGTAGAACTCTCTGGTACTGCATCCCAAAAATTTTGTCTCAACTTTCTGCAATTGATTCTATTTCATGTATAGGTTTTCAAAATTCGAATAGCGAAATCCGAAATCCGAAACAAATATCAAATTCGAATTCATCAATTACCAAAACAACTGACTTAGACTTTGCCATTTTGGTCATTATTCGAGTTTGTTTCGAATTTCGATATTTGAATTTCGAATTTCCGTGTCGTTGAAGAGTGGGTTAAATTTAAAAAGAACATCAACATGAGAAAATGCCACTATTTGAGGCAGAACTTACAACACACGGCACTAGCGGAGCGAGCCCATGACCCTCTCCCTAGCGATCCTCGCATCCGGAAGCGGGTCCAATCTGGAGTCCATCGCGAAACGCATCGAGCAGGGCGTCCTCGACGCCCGAATAAGCCTGGTCCTGTCCAACAGGCCCGGGACCCGCGGACTAGAGCGGGCCGAGGCGCTTGGCCTGCCCTCCAGGGTTTTGGATCATACCGCCTATCCGGACCGGGCCAGCCATGAGGAGGCGGTGATCGCCGCCATCCGCGAGCACGAGGCCGAGGCGGTGATCCTGGCTGGATACATGCGCCTGGTGAGCCGGGAGTT
>CAYNCR010000189.1:249-5972 GCA_964395575.1 uncultured Desulfohalobiaceae bacterium | reverse complement strand
GATAGTATTCGGTCACAGTTGTAAGTCATGGTAAGGAATGACCCATGCCTGAAACGATTTACCTATCAGCAATGCGGGAGGCGGCTCAGGAGCTGAACCATGTGCTGGGCCTGGAGCCACCCATTGATCAGCATCTTTCCAAACCCGAGCTTGCCGACAGGCTCAGAGAGGCGGGCAGACTGGTCGACTTGGAGGTCGATCCGCTATCCCAGGAGACGCTGGGAATCCTGGAGGATTTGGGCATACCCCGAGAGGGGAACCTGTAAACCGGCTGTCTCAAGGAGGTCCCTGACATGAAATCCTACCGCAAGGAGCTCTGGTTCGAGGTCAAAAAACGGCGCGAGTTCATCAACATCACGCCCCAGGTCAAGGACTGCCTCAAGGAAAGCGGGGTGCAGGAGGGCTTGGTCCTTGTGAACGCAATGCATATTACAGCCTCTGTATTCATTAACGACGACGAGCCCGGCCTGCACCAGGACTACGAGGAGTGGCTGGAGAATCTCGCCCCGCATGAGCCTGTGAGCCAATACAGGCACAATGTGGGCGAGGACAATGGTGACGCCCATCTGAAACGGGAGATCATGGGTCGTCACGTTGTGGTCGCTGTCACGAACGGCAAGCTGGACTTCGGCCCCTGGGAACAAATCTTTTATGGCGAGTTCGACGGAGGCCGCAAAAAACGGGCGCTGGTCAAGATCATCGGGGAATAGGCTGTCCGGCTGAAAGCCGAGGGACGATGAGCCATTGACCTTGGCGCTCTTTGTGGTGTACCGCGGCGGTTCATCGTGGACGCCTGATGTCTGCTATCCGGGGAATACCATCTTTGTCCGGCCTCCGGCGTCTCGTCTGACATCTTGCGTCTTGCTTCTGGCGTCTGACATCTGATGTCTGACGACTGAATCAGTCATCTGGAAAGGGGGCAGCCTGTGCGCATCATCATTGTCGGAGCCGGCCAGGTCGGCTACCACATCGCCAGCCGTCTGGTTTCCGAGGACAAGGACGTGGTCCTCGTGGACAGGGATCGTCAGGTCCTGCAGTCCGTGTCCGAAAACCTCGACCTGGAAACGGTGCACGGCTCGGGCAGCAGCCCGCGCATCCTGGAACAGGCCGGCATCCGAACCGCGGACACGCTGCTCGCGGTAACAGACAGCGACGAGGTCAATCTCATCGCCTGCACCTTCTCCAACATCCTGGCCCCGAACCTGAACAAGGTCGCCCGAATCCGGAACCCGGAATACACGGAATACCAGGACATTCTGGCCAGGAACCTGTTGAACATCGATATCGTGGTCAATCCGGAGGAGGAGGTGATCCAATCCATCGAACGGCTCATGGACACCCCCGGTGCGGCGGATGTGAACGAGTTCCCGGATATCGGGCTCAAGCTCCTCGGCATCTGGATCCAGAAGGACAGTCCCTTCGCGGATGTCGATCTGGCCTCCCTCAAGCAGAAGACCGGAATGCCCGACTTCATCGTGGCCTCTATCATACGCCGGGAGAAATTGATCATTCCCTCCGGAGTGGACGTCCTCAAGCCTGGGGATCTGGTCTACTTCGTGTGCACCCGGGAAAGCCTGGAGCAGTTCTTGCGGGCCTTCAACCTCCGTGGCGGGTCGCAGCACAATGTGCTCATCATCGGCGGGGGCAACATCGGATACAAGCTGGCCCATCGGCTGGAGAAGGAAAAGGGCTCCCATGTCAAGCTCATGGACCGGGACAGCGAACGCTGCCAGTTCCTGGCCGAAAACCTGGACCGGACCATCGTGCTCCAGGGCGACGGCACGGACCAGAAACTCCTCGCCGAGGAGAACGTGGGCAGCATGGACGTGGTTGTCTCGCTCACCGAGGACGAGGAGAACAACATTCTCAGCTCCCTGCTGGCCAAGAGCATGGGGGCCCACCTCACCGTCACCCGGATCAACAAGCTGGCCTACATGGGTCTTATGCACAGCATCGGCCTGGAGCTCATCGTCAGCCCCAGGCTGTCCGCCGCAAACAGCATCCTGCGCCACGTGCGCAAGGGCGCGGTCATCTCCAGTCTTTCCATCAAGGAGGAGGCCGAGGCCATGGAGGTGCGCGCGGGTGAGCACTCCCTCCTGCTGCACAGACCCCTCAAGGACATCGACCTGCCCCGGGGCGTGCTCATTCTCTGCCTGGTCCGCGAGGGCACGGTCATCATTCCCGGCGGAGACAGCGTAATCCAGCCCCAGGACCGGGTTGTCCTCATCTCCAGCAACAAGGACATCTCCAAGGTGGAGAAGGCCCTCATCGGGGAGTAGCCCGCATGCGCTTTCGCGTCATTCTCCAGTTCGTCGGCTTCGTGGTGCTCCTGATCAGCCTGTCCATGCTGCTGGCCATCCCCTTTTCCCTCGCGTACGAGGACGGCACAGCGGACCTCCTTCTCGGGTGCTCCGGGCTGGGGGCGGCCGCCGGAGGTCTGCTCATCCTCGCCACGCGCAGCAAGCAGACCGTCGTTCTCAACCATAGAGAGGGAATGGCCATTGTCACCCTGAGCTGGGTCGCCGCCGGGGTGACCGCAGCCCTGCCCTTCTATGTCAGCGGAATCATTCCATCCTTCACGGACTGCCTTTTCGAGACCATGTCCGGTTTCACCACCACCGGCGCCTCTATTCTGAATGACATCGAGGCGCTGCCCAAGGGGCTTCTGTTCTGGCGGAGCATGACCCATTGGCTGGGGGGAATGGGGATCATCCTACTCTCCCTGGCTGTGCTCCCCTTTCTGGGAGTGGGCGGCATGCAGCTCTACAAGGCCGAGGTCCCCGGCCCCACTCCGGACAAGCTGCGTCCCAGGATCAAGGACACCGCCCTGATCCTGTGGACGGTGTATCTGCTCTTCTCCGTCCTGCAGACAATCCTCCTCTACGCTGGGGGCATGGATCTCTTCAACTCCCTGTGTCACACCTTCGGGACCGTGGCTACTGGGGGATTTTCCCCCAAGAACGCCTCCATCGGTCATTACTCCAGTGTCTACTTCCACGTGGTGATCACGGTGTTCATGTTCCTGGCGGGAACCAACTTCGCCCTGCACTACAAGCTGCTGCAGGGCTCACCCGGAGAATATCTGCGCAGCTCGGAGTTCAGGTTCTACCTGGGCCTGGTCCTGGCGGTAATCGGGGTTCTCACCCTGTCTCTGTGGATCTCTTCCGGCAAGGAGGTAGGCTATTCCCTGCAACACGGCGCCTTCCAGGCGGTCACCATTGTGACCACTACCGGCTATGTGACAGCGGATTACGCGGCATGGGCGCCATTGGCGCAGGTTCTGCTTTTCATCTGCATGTTCAGCGGGGGAATGGCGGGATCGACCAGTGGCGGGATCAAAACCATGCGGACCCTGCTTTTGGGAAAACACAACGTCCGCGAGCTCAAGAGGCTCGTTCATCCCAGGGCCGTCATCCCGCTCAAACTGGACGGCCGGCCCGTTCCGGAAAGCGTGCTGGGCGGAATATGGGGCTTTTTCCTTCTCTTTGTCTCTCTCATGGTTCTGGCCGCCCTCATTCTGGCCGGCATGGGCCTTGATTTGGTCACCTCCTTCGCCGCGTCCGTCGCCTGCATCGGGAATATCGGGCCCGGGCTGGGCGACGTCGGCCCGGCGAACAACTACGCCGATCTGCCCCTCGCCGCCAAGTGGGTGCTTACCTTCTGCATGCTTCTGGGCCGGCTGGAGATCTATACCGTAATCATCCTGATCACCCCGGACTTCTGGCGCAAGTAGGCCCCGCGCGGGCCGTCTACTCCGCGAGCTTGTCCAGCTCCTTCTCCTCCTCCAGAACCCGGAAGTAGTCGAAGAGCCGGACCAGGCTCAGGGACTTGCGCACCTGCGAGGAGGGCCTGTAGAGGAAAAAATCCTTGTTCTTTTCCCTGTTCTGGTTGTTCAGATGGACCAGAAAACCGATCCCGGAGCTGTCCAGAAAGGAGACATCCGCAAGATCCATAACCATGGTCTCGCAGGGCTGATCCTCAAGATACTCCCACAGCTCGCTCTTGAGCCTGTCGATGACCTCCAGGGTCAGCTCCCCGCTATAGTTGAAGATGCATACATCGCCCTTGCGGCTCACGTTGAGTGTCTGCATACCTTCCCTCCCAATAAGGTTGTCAGCTCAAAACGGTGTATTGGCAATAGCTCCGCCATGAAGGATGTCTCCAAGTGAGAAATACTCACCAATCCGGAACTGGAGCGGCGGAATAAAAAGATATCCCGCAAAGGAGCCCTTTCGCGTATTTCGCGGGCAAGACTCTAGCCAAAATCGCGACGGTCCAGACAGATGGTCACTGGTCCCCAGTTCACAAAGTCCAGCTCCATTTCCTCGCCGAAAATCCCCTGGGCCACCCCTCCAGGATACATGCCTTTCAGCTCGCGCACCAGATCCCCGAAGAGCTTTTCCGCGGTTTCCGGATCCGCTGACCCGGTAAACGAGGGCCGCCGTCCCTTGCGGCAGTCGGCGAACAGGGTGAACTGGGGCACAGCCAGGATTTCTCCCGCCACATCCCGGAGGCTCTGATTGGATCGGCCGTTCTGATCCGGAAATATCCGCAGCTCGGGGATCTTGCCCACAAGCTTGTCCCACTCTGCGCTCCGGGGCAGCTCCGAGGTCACTTCGCTGCTGAATCCCGCGAGCAACAGCACCCCGGTTCCGATGGCGGCCCGTTCCTCCTCCCGAATCAGGACCCTGGCCCTTTTGACACGCTGCAGCACAACGCGCACGGATCAGCCTCGCTTGAACGTGGCCCGGGAGCCCTTCTTTTCCAGAACGCTCACTTTCCTCAGCCGAACGCCGTTTTCGGGCAACCCCTCCTCGAGCCGGGTATAGATATGGCGGGCCAGGTTCTCCGAGGAGGGGTTCGTCTCCTGAAACGCCGGCAATTCGTTGAGATGCGCATGGTCCAGCTCCTGCAGGATCCGGTGCAGATTGCCACGCAGCTCCTTGAAGTCGATTAAAAGACCGGTCTGCGGATCGAGCCCGTTGCCCTCCACCTCGGCCAGCACCCGGAAGTTGTGGCCGTGCAGATCCTCGCATCTGCCCCCGTAGTTGCGCAGCTGATGCGAGGCGCTGAACTCGTCCTCCACCTCGACGCGATAGACCCCGTTGCTCATAACTCACTCTCCGGAACAGCCTCCTCGCTGTGGGGAGGGCTCGTGCTTCTGCCTGCCTCCAGGCTTTGCTTCCACTGCTCCAGTTCCTCGTAGAGCGCGTTTGCCGGCTGAATCCGGAAATCCGGGCCCAGGGTCAGGCGGCATACCGCCTCGTCCAGCCACAAATGCACATCCACCGGATTGGAGCCGGGATACCTGGTCAGGATCCGTTTCAGTTGCTGCCATTTCGCCTCGTCCACCAGGGCCGCATCCACCTCCAGGGTGCACGGCTCGTCCGCTGGGGGCTCGGTCTCCGAGAGAAGCTCCACGTCTCGGGCCAGGAGCTTGAGGGGACCCGCTGTTTCCTCGTCTCCCTCGGAATCGTTCTGGGCCGAATCGATCTTGGCCCGGCAGAAAAAGGGCTGATCGAAGTCGCAGTCCCGGATCTTGGTGTAGGCGTCCGGGAAGAGGGTAAGCTCGGCAGTGCCGGACAAGTCCTCCACCTGGCAGAAGGCCATCTTGTCCCCCTTACGGGTCTGGATCTCCTTGCATCCGGTAATGAGCACCGCGAGATTCACCTCGCTGTTCGAAGGCATTTCCCTGCTTTGCTGGACCGTCTGCACCCGAAGGC
>CAYNCR010000189.1:0-239 GCA_964395575.1 uncultured Desulfohalobiaceae bacterium | reverse complement strand
TTGGCCGCGCAGACCGAGGCCCAGTGTCTCATCCTCTCGCTTCCGGCGATAGTCCCCATGCCACTCCCCGGTCTCCGCCTCGGGAATGTTCAGCCCCACTCCGCTCTGAGTCTGCTGCTCCTGCTCCCCGTTCTGGACCATGCTGAGCAGGGAAAGCTTGCCTCCGGCCTTGGCCTTGGAGCGCTTCTGCGCCTTGGCAACCACCTTGTCCAGGCTGGCTGTCATTGCCGCCCGCGTGG
>CAYNCR010000188.1:0-5990 GCA_964395575.1 uncultured Desulfohalobiaceae bacterium | reverse complement strand
ACACGGCTTCAGCGCACATCCTCGGCTTCCCGCGCTGTATCTCCATATAATTCAAACTATTGGAAACATTTTCATACAAAAAAATAGCGGTGCAGTTGAACAAATATCGCTCACCGGAATCGACAACCTCTAGTCCATCAGCTCCGCGATAATAGTATGCGTGAAGCGACCCAGCGCCGCAAACAGAGGATATGGTCCGTGATCAATCGCCGGCAGAAGGATTTGACCCTGATCATGGACAACATCCACGATCCGCACAACGTCTCCGCGGTCATGCGCAGCTGCGACGCCTTCGGCGTGAGCCGTATCCTTTTGTACTACACCCATGAGGAATTCCCGATTCTGGGACGCAAGAGCTCCGCCTCCGCAATCAAATGGGTGGAGACCTGCGAGCACAGCGACGCGGCCGCCATGATCCAACCCCTCCGGGAGGAGGGCTACCAGATCCTGTCCACGGGATTCGGGGAAGACTCCCTGCCCCTGCCGGAATGGGACCTGAGCCGCCCCACGGCCGTGATCTTCAGCAACGAGCACAGCGGCATCAGCGAGGAGCTCAAGCCCTGGGTGGACCGGGAAATGTACATCCCTATGCAGGGGATGATCCAGAGCCTCAACGTCTCGGTCGCCGCGGCGATCACCCTGTACGAGGCCTGGAGGCAGCGCCGTGACAGGGGCATGTACCAGATCCCCTCTATGGACCTGGAGAGCCGGGAAGCCATGTTCAAGGACTGGTGCGACAAATAAACAAAAATGCATGAAAATGCCTGAGGAGGGGCTGTATGGCCTCCAACAACACATTCGGGCGTCTCTTTCAGCTCACCACCTACGGCGAATCCCACGGCCCCGCTATCGGAGGCGTCGTGGACGGATGCCCCCCCGGCGTTCACGTGTCCGAATCCGTGATACAGGCCGAGCTGGACCAGCGCAAACCGAGTGCGAACGAGGCGAGCACCCCGCGGGCGGAAACGGACCAAGTCCAGATCCACTCCGGTGTTTTCGAGGAGTTGACCACCGGAACCCCTATCGGCTTCAGCATCCCCAATCGGGATTCTCGGCCCCAGGATTACTCCGAGCTGAAGAAGGCCTATCGACCGGGTCACGCAGACTACACCTACGCAGCGAAGTACGGGCTGCGGGATCACCGGGGCGGTGGACGCGCTTCCGCCCGGGAAACCGCCTGCCGCGTCGTGGGCGGGGCCGTGGCGAAGCAGTTCCTCGCGGAGAAGGGGATCTCCGCCGTCGCCTACACGCGCAAGCTCGGAGGTATCGAGGCAGAAGTCATCTCTCCGGATCGGGCCGCGGAGCAGCCCTATTTCGCTCCCGACCCATCGGTGATCGAGCTCTGGGAGAAAAAGCTGAGCGCCACGCGCAAGGCGGGTGACAGCCTGGGAGGCCTTGTGGAGATCCAGGTGCGCGGCGTTCCGGCCGGATTGGGCGAGCCGGTCTTCGACAAGCTGGATGCTCGCCTGAGTCAGGCCCTCATGAGCGTCGGCGCGGTCAAGGGCGTGGAAATCGGCGCCGGGTTCGAGGCTGCGGAGCTCACCGGATCCCGGAACAACGATCCCATCCTCAAGAAAGGGTTCTCCCAGAACAACGCCGGCGGGATCCTGGGCGGGATCTCAAGCGGTCAGACCGTCCTGCTGCGGGCCGCAGTCAAGCCCATTCCCTCGATCAACAAGCCCCAGCGCACCGTGAATAACAAGGGCCAGGAAGTCACCCTGCAAGTGGATGGCAGACACGACATAAGCGCCATCCCCCGCATCGTCCCCGTGCTCAAGGCCATGACCCTGCTCGCGATCGCGGATATGTGGCTGCTCCATCAATCCCGGACCGGGGCTTAGACCGAGACCAACACACTGATGGTTGGCCTGGCTTTCCGACCGGCTTGCGTTCGAGCCCCAACATGTGACCCCGTGGGCAGTCCCTGGACCGACTATGACCCGTCAATCCGATGCAACAGGCAAGCCCTCCGGAGATGAAGCCTCTCCGGGCGGAAAGATCTGGGAGCTGGCTTGGCCCCAGCTCCTGATGATGTTCTTCCACTTCTGGATCGGCTTCTTCGACGTGTACGTCGCCGGACGCATCGGCGAGGATGTCCAGGCCGCCCTGGGCATGATCACCCAGACGCTCCTTTTTTTCCTCATCGTGGCCATGGCGCTGTCCAACGGGGCCGTCTCCACTATCAGCCAGTCCCTGGGCGCGGGCAGGACATTGCGGGCCAAGCGCTACATCGGTCTGTGCCTCATGCTCGTGCTCGCCGCCGGCCTCATCCTCCTCGTTGCTGGGATTTTCCTCAGAGGCCAGCTGCTCGCCCTGCTTCAGGTTCCCGTCCGGATCGAGGACATCACCACAAAATATCTCCTGATCTATCTCCTCGTAACTCCGGTGTACTATCTCTTCATCGTGAGCAACGCCGTCTTCCGGGCCCAGAAACAGGTCCACATCCCCCTGCTCAGCATGGTGCTCGTCACCGGCCTCAACACCTGGGCCGACTTCGGGCTCTGTTTCGGGGGCTACGGCCTGCCGCGGATCGGGTATATGGGCCTGGCCTGGGCCACCCTGATCTCCGTGTGCGGCGGCTGTCTGTTCAACACCTTTGTGCTGGGCATGCGGGGCTGGCTGCGTCTGGCCCACTTTCCTCCTATTCGCTGGATCAAGCGGGCACTGCCCTACTTATGGCGCGTTGCCTGGCCCGCAGGTCTCATGCAGGTTTTGTGGCACACCGGCTACCTGGTCCTCTTCGCCATCACCGCAAGCCTGCCCCGGGAAGAAGTGGTCGCCCTGGCCGCCTTCGCCGCGGGGATACGCATGGAATCGCTCCTTTTCCTGCCGGCCGTGGCCTTCAACATGACCGCATCCATCCTGGTGGGGCACTACCTGGGAAGCAAGGACTTTTCCGGAGCCCGCAGCATCGGGCTGCGCACCTGGGCCTTCGGCTGCCTCCTCATTTCCCTGCTCGGGGCCTTGCTGTGGCTCTTCGTTCCCGAGCTGGCCCAGCTCTTGAGCGACAGGGCGCCAGTCCAGGCGGAAATCGAGAGTTATCTCCGATTCAACATCCTGGCCATTCCCTTTACCGGCACCACCATGATCCTGGGCGGCGTCTTCATCGGCGCGGGGGCCACCCGGTTCAACATGTTTGCCATCGGAGGAACGGTCTGGCTGGTCCGGCTCCCCCTGGCCTATATCCTGGGCCACCTGGTTCTCGTCTCCGCCACCGGCATCTGGGCTGCCATGCTCATTTCCCAGATGGTGCAGGCCACTTTGATGTTTCTCCTTTTTTGGTATAAAGACTGGTACAGATTTTCCATGCAATCCCGCAAAATCCAGTCCCAAGCCGCCGGAGCCTGACATGGAGTCCTCCTTCCATTCCCTCTCCCTGCAGGAGCAGTCCCGGTACAAGGAGTTCCTTGCCAGGACACCCCAGGTCGCTTCAGACTACAGCTTCGGCAACCTCTGGGCCTGGCGGGAAATCTACGACCTGCAGTGGGCCTTCGACGGCGAGCTGGTCTGGATCCGGCAAACCCAGCCCCATTGCGTGTATTGGGCCCCGGTCGGTCCGTGGCACCAGGTCCACTGGTCCGACCGTCTTCGTGAGGTCGCTGGCGAAGACCCCGCCTTCACCAGAATTCCGGAGGATCTGGCCGCCATCTGGCAAAATGTTCCCGGTTTGAACCTCGAGCCCGATCCGGACCACTGGGACTACCTCTATTCCGTGTCCGAACTCACTCAACTCAAGGGGAACAAGTTCCACAAGAAGAAGAATCTCCTCCGCCAGTTCCAGAAGAACTACCAGGCGGAATTCGTGTCCCTGGATCTTTCCCGCATCGAGCAGGCCTTCACCCTGCAGACCGAGTGGTGCCTGTGGCGGGACTGCGAGGACTCTGCGACGCTGGAAATGGAGAATCAGGCTATCCTGGCCACGCTCAGGGACTGGCAGCGCTTGGAGGACGTATTCGGCGGCGGCCTGATCGTGGCCGGAAACATGGCCGCGTACACCATTGCCGAGCCCCTGGACCAGGAGACCCTGGTCATTCACTTCGAGAAGGCCTGTCCCACGTTCAAGGGCATCTATCAGGCCATCAACCAGATCTTTCTGGAACGGCATGGCTCCGCTTACACCTTTGTGAACCGGGAACAGGACCTGGGCGATCCCGGTCTGCGCCAGGCCAAGCAGTCCTACAATCCGGTGAGCTATTTGAAGAAATACAGCGGGAGCCTGACCGGCTAGCTTGCCGTCTGAGGGACTGCGCACCCCTGAGCAGATGCCCTCATTGAGCTGTCTCTTCGGAACGGATCCACACAAAAGGACGAACCCCAACAAGGAATGCAGCAAGGAGCCGAACACCCTATGAGCCAGCCGTACAGGATCGGCTTTGCCGGAACCGACGCCCGAACCCTCTTGAGCGCCCAAGTGATGTCCACGGCATCCAGTGAGACCGACGACGCGTCCTACCGCGGCGTCGTGATCAGGGGAACCAGCGCCATGCCCGTTCTCGCCGGGCCGGATTGGTTCGACTGGCCCGTTGATTTCCTCGCCACCGCGGAGAACAGCACCGAGGCCTATGCGGATGCCATGATCAAGGGCCTGGACCAGGGGAGCCTGGACTATGTCCTTCCTCTTCCCGAAGCGCTCCAGTACGCCGGCATCGTGGACAAGCTCCGGGACAGCGGGTACGGAGACCGCATTGCCGGCCTGGCTAGCGAGGCCGCCTTTATCGAAGGAGACAAGGCCGAGTGCAAGAAACTCTGCCGCGAAGCCGGAATCCCCGTAGCCGACGCCTGGGAGATCGTCGACGCGCGATCCTTTTCCGAGGTCTTTGCCGTATGCCTGGACTATCTCCACCGCTTCGGCGGAGTGGTCCTCAAATACCCCTACAGCGCGGCCGGCAAGGGCGCCAGGGTCATTCTGGACGCCTGGCAGATCAAGGAGGTCTACGACACCCTTCTCGCCGACTACAAGAAGGACTACCGCAAGATGTACCGGAACCGGCCCTGGCCGCTTCTGATCGAATCCCGCATGTCCGGAGTGGAGGTCAGCTTCACCATCCTGGTGGACGGCGCGGGGCACTTCCGGATCCTGCCCACTTCCCTGGACTATCCGGAGCGCTATCCCGGGCCCGCGGCCAAGGACAATCCCGTCACCGGCGGTATGGGCAGCATCTCTCCCCATCCCTTCGAGTCGCGTGAGCTCATGGACATGGTCTCCGAACGCATCGCCCGGCCCATGGTCGAGACAATGCGGGATCGCGGGATGCTCCGGCCCTGCGTGCTCTACCCCGGCTGCATGGTCTCCTTCTCGCAGGATCCCGAATACGGAGCCAGGCCAAGGGATCTGCGCGTCTGCGAATTCAACATTCGCCCGGGAGAGCCGGAATTCCAGGCAGTTGTGCGCAGGATCCGCAACCTCGGCGCTCTGGTCCGGGCCATGTTCGAATCACGCCTGGATCGTGTGGAGCCAGAGGTCCGCGAGGACCAGATCTCGCTGTGCGCCGCCCTGGTTACCGGCCCCGGCGGCCCGGACGGCCAGAAGGGCTATCCCTGGAGCGTGACCAAATACGAGCCCGTGGAGGTTGACCGCAAGTACCTCAAGAACAAGAACCTCCAGCTGGTCCCCTCCGGAATGGGCTACTCCCCGGAGAGGGGGCTCTATTCCGACGGGACCAGAGTGGCCTACCTCAACGCGAACGGAGCAGTCGGGTCCGACCAGGAACGCGCACAGATCGCGGACAAGCTCACAAATCGCATCCTCGCCGCGTATCGCTCCAACAAGGTGAGAGTCATTCCCCGAGAAAATCCCCAAGGCAACCGTCTCGACCTGCGCGGGGATATCGGATCCCACTACGGGGTGGCCGACGCCCTTCTCACAGCGGCCAAGCAGGGGTGAGGTCTTTTTTTATGTCGCTCTTTGTCACCTCTTCCCTTTTTGCTGGCTCGTCGGGCACAACCAAGCATGAAAATGGCGCGAGGCGATGGCGGGTGGACGCTGAAGC
>CAYNCR010000187.1:0-6026 GCA_964395575.1 uncultured Desulfohalobiaceae bacterium | reverse complement strand
TGGGAGTCGAGATTGCGCAGGATCTTGTTCTGGATGCGCCGCAAGTGCTCGACGTCGTTTTCGGAGAGCCCGTCAAAGGCCTTTTGGCTGAATTGTTCCACTGTTTGGGTCAGTGGTTCCTTGAGGTCGGCTCCCTCGCGGGTGAGATGAATGTTGGAGCGTCTTCTATCCTGGGAGTCCGGAGCTCTGCGGACGAGTTCCTTCTTTTCCAGGAGGTTGATAATGCGGGTAATGGTGAACTTGTCCCTGCCCGTCCGCTTGGCGATCTCGGCATGATTGAGGCCGTCCTCTTCCCACAGGCAACAGAGAACGGACCACTGCTCAGGGGTGATGCCCAGCCCGGAATTGTGCAGGGCGCGATAGAGCGCCGTCTTGAGATGCATGGATGTGCGGATGATCAGGTAGTAGGTGGACTGGTCCAGGGGGAAGGAGTGATGGAGTTTGCTCATAAGAAGGCAGTGGGCACGGCCGCTTTCCAGGGCGGGGTTTGCAATGAGCTTTTGGTCCGCGGCCTGCGCTTTGCAGTGTGATGGCGGAGAGGGAGGGATTCGAACCCCCGGGGCGGAGACCGCCCACCCGATTTCGAGTCGGGCCCGTTTAGCCTGGCTCCGGCACCTCTCCGCGAGATCGCGTTCGAGAAGGGCGTGGGCCTCCTCTTGGCTCTGCACCAAACGATGCGGCATTTTTTCCTGCTTGTCAACAGAGTGGGCGCGTTCCCTGTTCAGCGTTCTGGGTTCTCCGTTCCCCGTTCAGGGTTGCGAGTTGAGACTATGAGCTAGAGGTGATGCGAGCTCTGTCTCTGAAAGCTCTTCGTTTTCCGGTTTGGCGATTACTGATGACGAGCCGCGAACAACCAGTCACCAGACATGAGTCACAAGTCGCGAATTACTGGTCAACTTCGCCTTTGGAACGCTATACGCGGAACATTGAATCGGAACCCGCAGCTCTGAACGGTGAACCCTGAACCCTGAACGATGAACGGTGAACGGTGAACGGGGAACCAGGAACGCGGAACGCCTGTTACGCGTTCCGTCGCCTTGAGCTGAAGAAGGCCTTGAGCAGGGAGCCGCATTCGTCCGCCCTCACTCCTTCAACCCACCAGAAGTGATGATTGAGCCAGGGCAGGTCATCGGGGTAGGATAGCCTGGAGACCACCGCTCCGGATCGGTAATCCCTCGCGCCGAAAACAAGGCCCGCCACGCGGGCCTGGGTCAGGGCGCCCAGGCACATGATGCACGGCTCCAGGGTGCAGACGAGGACCGTGCCTGGAAGGCGATAGTTGTCCTTGCGGCGGGCCGCTTCGCGCAGGGCGAGGATCTCCGCGTGGGCAGCGGGGTCCTTTGAGCCGATGGGGCGGTTGGAGGCCCGGGCCAGGGGAGAGCCTTCAGCATCGAGAACTACGGCGCCGACTGGAACTTCCTCATGCTCCCGGGCTATGAGGGCCTGCTCCAGAGCCCGGTCCATCCATCCCTCGTAGCCTGCTGGGTCCGGAGTGGGCGATGCCATAAGGTCAATCCATAGCCTTCCGCGAAAGGGCTGCGAACAGCCCGGTTACGGGGACAGGGTCAGCAGATGGGAGACCGCGTTGGCGAAGAGGGCGCTTCCCAGCGGGCCGTTGTCACCCCTGGGCCAAGCGGGATGGTTGGTCCTGTGGTGATAGGCTTCCGGATGGGGCATGAGACCGAAAATGCGGCCACTGGGATCGCTCAGCCCGGCGATCGCTCCGGGAGAACCGTTGGGGTTTGCCGGATACTGCGAGGCGGCCCGTCCCTCGGCGTCGGCGTAGCGGAGTGCGATAAGGCCCTCGTCCCGGAGTCGGTCCAGGATTTCCTCCCCGCGGGGAAGGAGCTTGCCCTCGCCGTGCCGCACGGGCATCTGGAGCTGATGGAGGCCCTTGGTGAACACGCAGGGGCTCTCGGGATTGCAGCGCAGCCGGACCCATCGGTCCTCGAAGCGTGCGGAGTCGTTGTGGCTGAGACTGACCTGCTGCTGGGCCTCTTCTCCCGGCAGGGCGGGAAGCAGGCCGAGCTTGGCCAGGAGCTGGAATCCGTTGCATATGCCCAGGATGAGCCCGCCGCGCCGATGCAGCTCCCGCATCTCCTCCAGCAGGGAACGTCCCTCCGGGGTCTGGGAATAGGTGAAGCGCGCCGCCGCGGCCTGGGCGGCGCCGAGGTGGTCCCCGTCCAGGAAACCGCCGGGAAAGATGAGGAAGTTGTACTCCGGGATCCGTACGCTTCCCTGGATCAGATCGGCGAAATGACAGACAGTGGCCTCGTCCGCACCGGCGATGCGGGCGGTGTGAGCGGTTTCGCGCTCGCAGTTCGTGCCGTGCCCCGTGAGGACCAGGGCCTTTGCTCGTGCCATGGGTCGCTCCCGAATGGTTTGATCGAGGTTATCGAGGGGCCATGCCCTGTGAACAGGTTTGTCGCATGAAGGAGCATGCCGGATCCGGAAGATTACCCGGCATGCTCACAGCACGTCAAGCAAGGGGGGAGGACGACGTGGACTTTTCCGGAGTAACGCGTTATAGGAATTGGGTTTGGAGAGAAAATCCGGCAACGGATGGAAAGGGTTTTTCAGCTCGATAGGTGGAATCAGGCAAAAGAAAGGTGAAAACGGCGATGGCAACGAAGTTCATCTTTATCACGGGAGGGGTTCTTTCCTCGCTGGGCAAGGGGCTCGCCGCGGCCTCCATAGGCACCCTGCTCCAGGCCAGGGGGCTGAAGGTAACCATTCAGAAGCTGGATCCGTATATCAATGTGGATCCCGGGACCATGAACCCCTTTCAGCACGGCGAGGTCTACGTCACCGGCGACGGGGCGGAGACGGATCTGGATCTGGGGCACTACGAGCGCTATCTGGACGTGCCCATGTCCCAGAAAAACAACTATACCTCCGGAAGCATCTACAATAAGGTGATCACCAAGGAGCGCCGCGGGGACTACCTCGGCGGAACAGTCCAGGTCATCCCCCACGTCACGGACGAGATCAAGCGGGCCATTCGCGGGGTGGCAGTCAACGGAGAGGACGTGGCCCTGATCGAGATCGGCGGCACCGTGGGGGACATCGAGGGCCAGCCCTTTCTGGAGGCCATCCGGCAGCTTCGCTACGACCTGGGCAAGGAGAACGTCCTGTACATGCATCTGACCCTCGTGCCCTACATCCGCGCCGCGGACGAGCTCAAGACCAAGCCCACGCAGCACAGCGTCAAGGAGCTGCGCAGCATGGGCATCCAGCCGGATATCGTCCTTTGCCGCTCCGAGGTGGAGATGGATCAGAGCATCAAGACCAAGATCGCCATGTTCTGCAACGTGGATCCGGATGCCGTCTTCTCCGCTGTGGATGTGAAGAATATCTACGAAGTGCCCATGGCCTTCTACGACGAGGGGCTGGACCAGAAGATCGCCATCATGCTCAAGCTCCCGGCCAAGAATCCGGATCTGACCAAGTGGCGCGATCTGCTCCACGCTCAGAACAATCTGGGCAAGCGGGTGCGCATCGGCATCGTGGGCAAATACGTGGACCTCAAGGAGTCCTACAAGAGCCTGCACGAGGCCCTGATACACGGGGGCGTGGCCAACGACGCGGACGTGGAGCTGATGCACATCAATGCGGAGGATCTGACCGAGAACAACCTCGAGGAGCAGTTCCGGGAAGTGGACGGGATCCTCATACCCGGAGGCTTCGGCACGCGAGGCATCGAGGGCAAGATCCTGGCCAGCGGCTACGCCCGGAAAAATAGCATTCCCTTTTTCGGGATCTGTCTGGGCATGCAGTGCGCGGTGGTCGAGTACGCCCGGAATGTTCTGGGCTACGGAGGGGCCAATTCCAGCGAGTTCGACGCGGACACCCCCTACCCGGTGATCTATCTGATGACGGAATGGTACGATTCCCGCAATCAATGCCTGCACACACGGGACGCGAGCTCGGACAAGGGCGGAACCATGCGGCTGGGGGCCTATCCCTGCCGGCTCAAGCCGGAGACGCGGGTTTACGAGGCCTACGGCCAGGCGGAGATCTCCGAGAGGCACAGGCACCGCTATGAGTTCAACAACGCCTACGCCGAGGACTTCGATGCGGCCGGGATGATCCTGAGCGGAAACTCCCCGGACAATTCCCTGGTGGAGATCGTGGAGCTCGAGGACCATCCCTGGTTCGTGGGCTGTCAGTTCCACCCCGAGTTCCAGTCCAACCCCATGCGCGCCCATCCCCTCTTTCGCGACTTCATCCGCTCCGTGTGCGAGGCGCGGGCTCAAGAAAAAGGCAGATAGGCTATGCAGACGAGGGACCTCTTCGCGGAAAGCCGGCAGGATCTATTTTTCATCCTGGGCCCCTGCGTTCTGGAAAGCCGGGATCTGGGGCTGCAGGTGGGTGAAAAGCTCGCAGAGGCGGGGCAGGCACTGGGCAAGCGCGTCGTGTTCAAGGCCTCCTTTGACAAGGCCAACCGGAGCTCGTCGGGGAGCTTCCGCGGCCCGGGGCTGGAACAGGGGCTCAAGGACCTGGAGCGCATCAAGCATTCCACCGGGCTCCCCGTGCTGACAGACATCCACCATCCGGAACAGGCCGAGCCGGTGGCCGAGGTCGCCGACGTCCTCCAGATCCCGGCCTTTCTTTCCCGCCAGACCGATCTGGTCCAGGCGGCCGCCAAGACCGGGCTGGTGGTCAACGTCAAGAAGGGGCAGTTCCTCGCTCCCTGGGATATGGCCCAGGTGGCGCGCAAGGCCGCGGAGGCGGGGAACGAGAGGCTCTGGCTCACCGAGCGCGGGAGCAGCTTCGGGTACAACAATCTCGTGGTGGACTACCGCAGCTTTGCCTTTATGAAAGAGACCGGCATGCCCACGGTCTTCGACGCAACGCACTCCGTGCAGCTGCCAGGCGGCCGTGGCGAGAGCTCCGGCGGTCAGAGCGAGTTCGTTCCCATTCTGGCCCGGTCTGCTGTGGCCGCTGGCTGCGACGGCGTGTTCATGGAGGTCCATCCCGAACCGGAAAAGGCCCTTTGCGACGGGCCGAACAGCTGGCCCCTGCACAAGGTGGAGTCCCTGTTGCGCCAGCTGACTGCTGTGTATCGAGCCGTACGCGAGGAGTGCGCACCATGATTCGGAGCAGGCTGGCCGGAGCCGCCCTGATCGTGAGCGACGTGGACGGCGTGATGACCGACGGCGGGCTCTACTACGACGCGCAGGGCGGGGTGAGCAAGCGTTTTCACGTCCAGGACGGGCTGGGGGTGAAGCTGGCCCAGGCCGCCGGCCTGGAGGTGGCGGTGATCACCGGCCTGGAATCCGAGGCGGTGCGCACGCGCATCCGGGAGCTGGGTATCGGGGAATACCACTCCGGCGGCTGGCATAAAGGAGACCTGGTGAGCCGTATTGCCTCGGAGAGGCGTGTGGACCTGGAGAAAGTGGTCTATGTGGGCGACGACTGGGTGGATGCACCCGCCATGAATATTGTGGGCCTGCCCGTGGCCGTTCAAAACGCCCAGCCCGAGATCAAGCGGATTGCCGCAATGGTAACCGACACTCCCGGAGGACAGGGAGCCCTTCGCGAGGTTATTATGGCGGCGCTCGCGGCCCAGGGCAAGCTGGAGGCGTTATGGCGGCGCTGGATGGACCTGGGCGCAAACAGCTCCTCTTCGGCCTAGCCGTTCTGGCCCTGGCAGGAATGGCCCTTGCGGCCAATTGGTATTTTACCTCCGGCGGACGGCAGGCAGGCACCGAAGACCGAGAGCAGGCGGTCCAGGCGGAGATGCGGGAGGTCACCTTTCTGCACGGGGAACAAGGGGCGGAGGTCTGGCGTCTCAAGGCCGTCGAGGCAAGGCTCGGCCAAAACAGGGATGTTGTCGCCTTGTCCGAGCCCGATATAAGGTATTTCTTCGAGGACAATCAAACCCTGAGCGCTTCTTCGGCAAAGGGAAGATACAACCGGAACAACCGCACCGCCGCCTTTTGGCCCGAGGTGTCCGGCAGCTACGGTGCGGTGCGCTTCACAGCCGGAAGGATGGAGGATGCGGGAAGCTCGGAAAACATCGT